>NZ_VPEC01000036.1:0-21379 GCF_013417355.1 Acinetobacter sp. YH12255 | reverse complement strand
TAATAGGATTTTGCTGATCTAAATGCTTTTGATGCCAGGCACGAAGTGTTTCAGGAGTACAACCAATCTTAGGCGCAATTGCTGTGATTGCAGCCCAAGTAGAAGGATAATCTTTTTCAGATTCAATCAATAATTGAACCGCTCTTTCTCTGATTTCAGGGGTATATTTTAATTTTGTCATCGGGATAGTCTCTCAGAATATTGACTCTCCGACAAACCCGGTACGGTTCACATTTTACGGCAGAGGATGAACCTATGCTTTCAATCCTTACAGAACATCAGTTTTTTCCGATAGTGATGAAACATAATAAATATGATTATTTTAGAATTATGTCTAAACAAGCGTCATTAAGTGCCGTGCGATGGGTACTTGCGTGGTTGAGTGTACGATATTTGGTGATTAGAGATCATAATTCTGTGAATTTGTTCAAGACAGCTACGTGTGCATAAATATCATTTACCTGACTAGGAAAACTTCTTGCTGCTCATTTATCACTTAATAATAGAGACTCAGGTATTTTTTATGGATCAACAAAGCAATAAAAACATCACATTATTCCTTGCATTTGATTTGCTACTGGAAGCTGTACAACACACTTCCTTATGGAAATAGCCTAAGCAGATATCGTTCAATTTAAGGGGCCCAGGCCTTTGCTTGGCAAATCAGATTTTAACAAAGCAAAGGCCTGGGAATCCGCGAATTTGATTTTTTTCTTTGCTTTCAATTTGATCCATACGTTATCGATTTATATTTTTTATTTAAAAATGAATAAAAAAATTCTAATTTGGTTTGACCAAAGAAAAAGATACCCATATGATAATTACATTACAGCAAAATCTGTAATCGGGCGTGGAAACCCGCATCTCAACGTACTAAAGAGTCACTTTTAGTGGCTCTTTTGTGTCTGCATGGCAATGCTTTATGGCAGGCCAAGTAGGGCAGTCTATGACTGGCCGTTTCGTTGAGCGGTATTTCCACCCCTATTTGGTTTGCCACCATCTCGTGGAAAAGATGTTGGCAAATTTCACATTGATCAACGAGATTACAATATGAAAAATATCATCTTAAAAGTACCCATTTCTCTTAGGTTTCTTTTGTTAGCGCTGACCGGATATTGACGGTCATTTAATTCATCGCTTTAACTAAATTGAACTATATGCACTTTCAAATTTCGTGCTTTAGCGAATATAGGAAAGTGCTGCCTGGAGAAAACAAAAAATGGGCCAAACTCGATTACTGACGAATATCATTCAGCGTAAAGTCATGTTGCCAGAAGAAATGTCGCCTTCAATGCAGCGTGATAATTTTGAAGTGGCACTGACTGATTTTGAAAAGCATGCCATCATCAAATGTTTATTTAAAGCGGATAACCAGCGTTCTACTGAATGTTGGAGTGTGCAGGAAATTGCAAACTTTATTGAGAATTGTACAGAAGATCAAAATATCAATTTGTGTATCTTGTATTGGAAAGATATACACGGCAACATCTATATTATCGATGGGGCGCATCGTCTTTCGAGTATTTATGCTTGGGTCAAGAGATATTTTGCAGATGAACAAGCCACTCAAGCGCCTAATTTTAGCGATCAACAAAAAGAAGATATTCGTGACCTGCGAAATCATTTAGGAGATCTAGCTGACTTCCAAAAAATTTGTATTGATCCTAAATTTGCAGAACAAAAATCTAAATTAGACGATATTAAAATCAGTTTCCGGCAAGTGCTTGGTACTCCAGAAGACGCAAGACGCGTATTCCAATCGATTAATTCAGATACTAAACGCCTAGATAAATATGAGGAATATCATCTAAGAAGTCGGGGAAGTGATGCATATTATGCGATCTATGCCTGTTGTTATATCAATGACAATAAATCCAATTTAGAAGAGCTTCAATATACACGTTTAAATTCGCTGATCGAGTTGGGGGAGAAGATCCATCAGCTGCTTTTCTCTACCATATTATTAGATACTGAAATGAGTCATGGCAAAAAAATTGGCTTGGTCAATGAGCTCATGAATATCATCGCGGGTGATCAGATTCATAATATCATGAGCCTGAATCAGGGTGAACGCGTTGAAAAGATCATGTCACATCTGTTTACGGTCCTTTGCAGAATGGCCACTCCTGTAAAAAATACTGGGGTTCCGAGTTTGGGCTTACATCCGTTCTTATATTTTTATAAGGACCAGCGTTTTCAGATTACTTCCTTTCTGGCATGGTTTGCTATTGTGTTTGAAATTCATGAAAGCCTGATGCAGATTCACCATCGAACCATTAGCTTTAAAGAGTTTACACGTGTCCGCCGTAGTATTGAGTTCTTGATTGCCAATTTTCCAGTGGCGACCACTGAAACGGTCGGTAAGTTCGGCAGTGGGATTAAAGGCTATGATCGGCTACAAATCGTTTATAAAGCCTTTATCTGTTTAAGCCTGGAAATGGATGTCGATTTTGAAGATGAAGAATGCCTGAACACCTTTATTTTGTCGATGTCAAAGGCTTTCAAGTACATCAACTTTAATGAGTTTTATTCTGAAAGATTTTTGGGTAATTATGATGATGGGGTTGTAGAGCATGTAGTCGGATATGTTGAATCGATTAGCCCGATCTCTCGATCAAAGCCCAAGGCCTTTTCAGCATTAACCAAAAATTTGCTTAAGCACAATTTTCTGGTGGGTAATCATAACTTTTGCCCCATTTGTGATGGATTAATCTATCTCGATTCTACTGAATCGGATCATCGGATTGCCAAAGCCGCAGGTGGCCAAGGGGTGCTAGAGAATGGTCTGCTGGTTCATCCACTCTGTAATAGAATGAAATCAGATCTGAGCCTGGAAGAGATTAGAGCGGATTTGTTTGGTGAATTACTGTATTAATCAGCAGAGTGATGAACTCATTTTCTCAAGTGTGTTAATTAATGATAAATCACATGATTTAACTTTTGATATATTCAGCCAGTGTAGCTTTTTTTAATTAAGTGCAGAATCATAGCTAGAAGCTAGCTGTAGTTTCTGAATGACCGTCAAGGTCCTTAGTTTTGCCCATTGATCCTTCTCTGGGCATTTTTTTTGATCAAAATATAACGCTATTCTTGCTAAAAATTGAATATTAATTTTTAACGAAAATTATGTGTAGATAGGTCTAGATAAATTTTTATTCCATTTTCTGCAAATTATTGGATAAACCAACCAGCTATTCTTGTTTATGGTCTACCAGTCATTCTCATTCCAAGTAGACCATCAAGATATAAAACTACATAGCCAATTTTGCCGATACCAAACGATTCATACTCACACCACGCTCCGCAGCTTCAAGTGCTAGTTTTTGATGAACCATTGATGGAACACGAACAGCAAACCGTCCGCTATACTTTTTTTCTGAAAGCGGTACAGGTAATTTCTCATTATTGCTGATCATATCTGCTACAACTTCAGCAACAAGATCAACAATCCCTGAAAATGCTTTAGATTGTTCTGCATCGAGCCAAGACAGTGACGGAAATTCGGCACATAGACCAACATACTCATTATCTTCTGCTGACCATGTAACACGATAAGTAAATTGTTTGCTATCCATTTGACACCTCACAATGTTTTAAGTTTATCAAGTGCAGCTAATACTTGCCTAACCTGATAAGGTTTAGCCTTTCCGCTATCATCTTGAAGATTAATACGAGGATCGCCTTGCCACGGTGTTTTAAATACCGTGTGACTACCACTTGTTTGTCTTGGTTCACCAAAATATTGCTTACAAACCTTGAGTAAATCGACATAGCGGATATTTTTTGGATTATTCCGCATTTGTTCTATAAGTTGATCAAGATTTGCCATTTAAATGCTCAATAGTGCCAATGATTAATAGTATCAATATTGATACCATTAATCAAGAGTTTGGCATGCCTAGTGGCTTATACGAACAGAAATGAATGGTAGGGTGCAAATAGGAATAGGGGGTAGATTTACATAGGAATATGCAATTTACTATCTGTAAGTGAAAGAGGACTCCACCCGACAGTCAGGGTGGAGGTGAATTTCACAGATTTTAACCTTGTTGGTTTTGAATGTATTTCTTAATAATATCTAAGGGCGCACCACCGCACGACCCTGCAAAATAAGATCGTGACCATAAAACAGGTTTTGCATAACTACCACGTAAATCTAAAAATTCATTCCGCATTCTTCTGCTTGTTACCGATTTTAAATTATTCACCAACTTACTAAGCTGAACAGTTGGTGGGTACTGAATAAGCATGTGAACATGGTCAGCCTCACCATTACATTCTTTTAGCTCTGCATCAAAATCTTTGCATATTTCGGCTACACACTCACTAAAATACTTATGATGTAGATCATTTAGAATTTTCTTTCTGTACTTTGTAATAAATACTAAGTGTACGTGTAAGTTAAAGGCTGAATGGCGGTTTTTATAGATTTCAGTCATTGTTTGATTGTTCATTTAATGATAGCATTTGATTATATTAACACATACATACTCATTTATGAAAATCAACAAAGCGTATAAATTTAGGCTTGAGCCTAATGCAGAGCAGGAGCTTGTTTTAAATAAGTTGCTTGGCTCTGCACGTTTTGTTTGGAATCAAATTTTAGCTGTATCGTTCGAGATGCTTGCTAATAATGAGCGAATCAACAAAGTTAATTTAGTCAATAAAATTCCTGAATTACGAAAAAAACCTGAGTGTGCTTTTCTAGAAAATAGTTCAAATGGCGTTTCACTTCAACAAAAAGTGCGTGATCTTGGTGATGCTTGGGGGAAGTTCTTTGACCCGAAAGAACAAGCCAAGTTAAAGCAAAAACCATTTAAAGCCAAAAAACCAAGATTCTTTAAATTGCCTGATGGTCGTGAAGTCCAACTTAGACCACTCATGCCACGATTCAAAAAGAAATCTAATGGCTGTGATTCCATTCGTATTGTTCAATTCAATAGATACTGTTGGGTTAAAGGCAACCAAGTTAAGTTACCTAATGACATTGGCGTTGTGAAATTCAGAAAATCACAAAATATTGTGGGTGAGATTAAGAACGTCACAATCTCCAAGCATGTCGGGAAATGGTATGTGTCATTTGGTGCTGAAAATACGGTAGAAGCACCAGTCCATCCATCGAAATCAGCCATTGGCATTGATTTAGGTATTAAAAAGTTAATTACAACGTCTAGTGGTCAAGTATTCGACCCGATCAATAGTTTCAAGGCCAATCAAGTAAAGTTGGCTAGGCTTCAGCGCAAGCTGAGAAAGAAAAACAAGTTCAGTCAAAATTGGAAAAAGCTGAATCTCAAGATCAATACATTACACCATCATATTGCCAATATTCGGCATGACTACTTGCACAAAGTCACCACAACGCTCAGCAAAAACCACGCAATGATCGTAGTTGAGGACTTAAAAGTAGCCAATATGTCGAAGTCAGCGAAAGGCTCAATCGAGAAAAAAGGAAAGAATGTTAAAGCCAAGTCCGGCTTAAATAAATCAATCCTGGATCAAGGTTGGTCAATGCTTGTTGGTATGTTGGAGTACAAACAGCAATGGCGAGGTGGTTTGCTTGTTAAAGTTGACCCTAGATATACAAGTCAAACTTGTAGTTCATGTGGTCATGTTGCAAAAGAAAATAGGCTTACTCAAGCAAACTTTGAGTGTGTCAGTTGTTGTTTTAGCGAGAATGCAGATATTAATGCTTCTCGCAACATTTTGGCGGTGGGACACATCGTTTTGTCTGTGGAGGGTGGATGCGGTAAAGGTCGCCTTGCGAAGCAGAAAGCAAGTGAAATCCGTGAGGAAGTCACCTAAGAGCTTTTGCTTTTAGAATCCCCCACTTGAACATCGTGAAAGTGGTGGGAGTATGTCAAAGCCTGTCGTATATCCAGAGTTATTTTCCGCCTGAACGCACCCGGCAGATTCTGGGACGCATGACCGGGATCAAAGCCAATATCATGGGGGCCTTGCTCGGCACCATTACCCCATTTTGTTCCTGTTCTTCCATTCCGCTGTTTATCGGTTTTACCCGTGCCGGACTGCCTGTGGGGGTGACCTTTTCCTTTCTGATTTCATCTCCCTTAGTCGATCTGGCTTCGATTATTTTATTGGCCAGTATTTTTAACTGGAAAATTGCCATGATCTATGTGGTTCTTGGTCTGATTTTGGCAGTTATTGGTGGATCACTCATCAGCTTTTTCAAAATGGAAAAGTATGTCGCTAAATTTGTTACGCAAAATAGTACAGCTCAGGGTGATGAAGATTTTAAAATGTCTGCGAAAGAGTGCCGGGAATTTGCCTGGGAACAGGTGGTGGAAATCTTTAGCAAGGTCTGGATGTATGTGTTGATTGGCGTAGGGATTGGCGCGGCAATTCATAACTGGATTCCTGAACAGTGGATTACCGCCTTGCTTGGTCAGGATCACTGGTATTCCGTACTGATTGCTACAATCATAGGCATACCGATGTATGCAGATATTTTTGGCACTTTGCCGATTGCAGAAGCTTTGGTGGTGAAAGGTGTGGGGTTGGGGACGGTATTGGCCTTTATGATGGCGGTAACAGCACTTTCCCTGCCATCCCTGATCCTGTTAAAACAGGTGGTGAAAACCCGCTTATTGAGCCTGTTTATAGGGATCGTTTTTGTGGGAATCTTGATTATTGGCTATAGCCTGAATACTTTGGGTGACTGGTTTTTATAAAATGTATGGAGAATAAAAGATGAAAATTAAAGTTTTGGGTACAGGCTGCCGTAAATGTAAGGCCCTGTTGGCTGCAACTGAAGAAGCAGTGAAAAGCACCGGTGTCAAAGCGGACATTGAGTATGTCACGGATATGATGCAGATTGCCGAAACCGGACTGTTAAGCACACCGGGTCTGATGATTGACAGTAAAATCGTATCGAGTGGTAAAATTCTGGAAGCTCAGGCTATCGCGGAACTGATCGAGAAAAATAAATAACTTCAAAATTAAAGTTGTAGCGAAGAAAACCAGTGGTTCAAGTCGCTGGTTTTTCTATATTGGAAGAAGAGGGAAACTGTTAAATCCAGCGCTTTCTGGCTGTGATATCCTGATCCAGATATAATTTTTCACTTGTACTATTTACTATATATATGGATATGTATATATTTGCATAATAGAAGGGGAGCAGCTATGGACCACGTTCAGTTTTTTAAATGTTTATCTGATGAAACACGTCTCAGTATTGTCCTGCTGATTGCGGAAAATAAAGAGCAATGCGTCTGTGATCTGACCGATAAACTGCAGTTAAGCCAACCAAAAATTTCACGGCATTTGGCCTTGTTGCGGTCTTGCGGTCTGCTCAACGATCGTCGGCAAAGCCAGTGGGTGTACTACAGCCTCAATCCGCAATTACCGGCCTGGTGCTTTGAAATTCTGGACGTACTGAAACGTAGTGACGTTCCGGTTTTATTTGATTCTTCCGCTCTATCGATTCAGAGCCATTGCGAGTAAGTTTTCATGAAATTTTTGTTTTTATGCACGGGGAACAGTTGCCGCAGCATTCTATCTGAAGTGTTGTTCAATAGCCGTGCGCCAGAAGGCTGGGTCGCTTACAGTGCTGGCAGCAAACCTTCCGGTCAGGTGCATCCCTTGACGCTTGAAACCCTGCACAATCTGGGCTTGTCGACTAAAGGCTTATCCAGCAAGACGATTGATGCCTGTGAACAGTATCAGCCAGACGTGGTGATTACCGTCTGTGATGCGGCTGCACAGGAAGCGTGTCCTCTTTATCTTGGCGGAGCGATCAAGGCGCACTGGGGCCTGTCTGATCCGTCACATTTAGAGGTGGATAAAGAAGAAAAAATGCAAGCCTTTATGAACACTGTTGAACATATCAATCGTCGCCTGGATACTTTGTTTAAACTTAACGTAGATGAACTTTCTCGCTCACAATTGATTGCAGCGATTAATCAAATTTCGAATGTTGAGTAAGTCACATGTCTGAAAAACGCATGTCCTTTTTAGATCGCAACCTGACGCTGTGGATTTTTATTGCCATGGCGTTAGGCATCGCAATAGGAAACTTTTTTCCTCAAGCATCGGTTGCTCTGGATCAATTCAGTATTAATTCAGTCAATATTCCAATCGCGATTGGTCTGATTCTGATGATGTATCCACCCCTGGCAAAAGTGGATTATGCGACCTTGCCACAAGTGTTTAAGGATAAAAAAACCCTGACGCTATCTTTAATTCAAAACTGGTTGATTGCTCCGGTACTGATGTTTGCGTTGGCTGTGATTTTTTTGCATAGCTATCCAGAGTATATGACAGGCGTGATCCTGATTGGTTTAGCTCGATGTATCGCCATGGTACTGGTGTGGAATGGTCTGGCCTGTGGTGATAACCAATATGTTGCAGCATTGGTGGCGTTTAACAGTATTTTCCAGATTTTATTCTTCAGTACCTACGCCTGGTTATTCCTGACCTTCCTTCCGCCATATTTTGGTATTGAAGCTCAAGTGATCAATGTTAGCTTCTGGACCATTACCCATGCTGTTCTGATTTATCTTGGAATTCCGTTCTTATTGGGTTTCTTAACGCGCTTAATTTTGGTGAAACAAAAAGGCGTGGAATGGTATCAAACCAGGTTCATTCCAAAAATCAGCCCGCTGAGTTTAATGGCTTTGCTGTTTACGATTTTGGCCATGTTTAGCTTAAAAGGGGGTGATGTTGTGAGTCTTCCACTGGAAGTTTTACGCATCGCGATTCCTTTAATCATTTACTTTGTGGCCATGTTCTTTATTAGCTTCTTTATGAGTAAATGGATGGGCAATGATTATCCAAAAACTGCTGCAATCTCATTTACTGCGGCTGGAAATAATTTTGAATTATCACTTGCAGTCGCCATTGCAACTTTTGGTATTGCTTCGCCGGTTGCTTTTACCACGATTATTGGGCCATTGGTTGAAGTACCTGTGTTAATTGCTTTAGTGAGTGTTTCACTGTGGCTAAGAAAGAAATATTTTAAAGAGGCTTGATATGATGAACCTGCCTAACGTAGATCCAAATCTTATTGAACAACCCACCTTTGAAAAAGTCCAAGCCAAAGAACTAGCTCATCCTCCTCGGATTTTACTGCTCTATGGGTCTAATCGGGAACGTTCTTACAGTCGCCTTGCAGTTCTTGAAGCTGGTCGAATCCTTGAATATTTTGGGGCAGAAGTAAAAATCTTTCATCCTAAAGGGCTTCCTTTACCTGAAGATGCGGATACTGAGCATCCAAAAGTAAAAGAGTTGCATGAACTTTTAGCATGGTCAGAAGGCATGGTGTGGTGTTCACCGGAACGACATGGTTCTATGAGTTCCATCTTTAAATCCCAGATTGACTGGATTCCACTGGCAGGGGGCGCAATTCGTGCCACTCAAGGAAAAACCCTTGCCTTGATGCAAGTCAGTGGGGGATCACAGTCCTTTAACAGTCTGAACCAGATGCGTGTTTTGGGGCGTTGGATGCGGATGATCACGATTCCAAATCAGTCTTCAATTCCAAAAGCATTCCTGGAATTTGAAGAAGATGGACGAATGAAGCCATCAGCATTCTATGACCGGATTGTGGATGTGATGGAAGAACTGTATAAATTTACCTTGCTGACTCGTGGTCAAAGCAAATACCTGACAGATCGTTATTCAGAACGCAAGGAATCGGCTGAAGAGCTTTCCAAACGGGTAAATCAGCGCAGTTTGTAAGACTGAATTTGCTTGATCAGGCTGTCCGGTCAATCAGAGAAATCAGCAGAAACCCGCTGAAAAAGCGGGATGCTGCATCAAGAACGACAGAAAAATGCAAGGGGAAAAGGCTTTGGACATAAAACAGATCGAAACAGATGTGATCATCATCGGTGCTGGACAGGCCGGTTTGTCCACGGCTTATTTCTTAAAGCGCAAGAATATTCCGTTTATCATCCTGGATGATCAGCCTCAGCCTGGAGGTGCCTGGCAGCATGCCTGGGAGTCCTTGCGTCTTTTCTCCCCCAATAGCTGGAGTTCGCTGTCGGGCTGGATGATGCCGGCGACCGAACAGACCTATCCGACCCGCAATGAGGTGATCGATTATTTGACCGCCTATGAGCAGCGCTATCACTTTCCTGTAGTTCGTCCGGTGCATGTGGAGCGCGTGGAAAACAAAGGGACATATTTAGAGGTCTATGCCGGGGAACAATCCTGGAAAGCCAAAGCGGTGGTAAGCGCTACAGGGACATGGAGCCAACCATTTATTCCCGAGTATGCAGGTCGTGAGCATTTTCAGGGTATACAACTTCATTCAGCAGATTATAAAAATGCTGAGTTATTTAAAAACAAGAAAGTCATGATCGTGGGTAGTGGCAACTCCGGTGCGCAAATCCTGGCCGAGGTTTCCCAGGTAGCTGAAACGCTTTGGATCACCCAGACACCGCCGCAATTTCTGGCAGATGATGTCGATGGCCGTGTCCTGTTCTTAAGGGCGACCGAGCGTTTGAAAGCCCAGCAGCAAGGTAGAAAGATCGAGCAGCCCATTGGTGGTCTGGGCGATATTGTCATGATTGATTCAGTCAAAGAGGCACGTGAGCGAGGCGTTTTACAGAGCAAGCGTCCATTTTCGGCTTTTACCGAACATGGCGTGATGTGGGAAGATGGCAGCACCGCGCAAGTGGATGCAGTGATCTGGTGTACCGGATTTAAGGCGGCGCTGAATCATCTTAGCAGCCTCGGGATTATCCAGCAGGACCAGACCATCGCAGTGAAGGATGGCCGCTCGGTTCAGCTGCCGAATTTATGGCTGGTCGGTTATGGGGAATGGACCGGTGCTGCTTCGGCGACGCTGGTCGGAGTTTCCCGGACATCCAGGGCAGTGGCCGATGAAATCGCTGCGTTTTTAGATTGAAATGACTTGATCCTGCTTCAAACGAAAAAATTGAGTGAATAGCATCTGCCTGCAACAAGTATCATATCCTATGGTCTGATGCTCGCGATGATCTGGCTACCTTTTAATCAGGTAACTTATGCCCACAATGCGGGCAGAAGAAATACTTGTTTTTTTCCTGCTCGAGTTGTTCTTTCTTGCGCTCATGAATAAGCTCTAACAGGATATCCTGCATTTGCTCTGTGCTCAGCCCGACTTCTTTACGTAAAGTTTCAATTTTTTCTTGATCTTCAATCAAGTCAATTTCTGCGTCATCAAGCAGTTCACGAAATCTTAATTCCAGCTTGTGTTTGCGTTGTCTCAGCTCATTGGCCAGGCCATTGGCCAGAATACCCGCAGGAAGTGCTGCCAGACCTACCCCTAAAATGGTAATGACCCCAACCTTGGCAAGAGTCACCGACATAAAATACACTAAATAACATAATTGGTATTTTAATAAACTCTATATATAACAGTTGTATAGAGTTTTTATTTTGTGTGGTGTAATTTAAGGTAGGGTGGGGTACTTTGATTTTTGGTCACTAATTTATTGTGATAATCAACAATAATAACCAACATACACATGCTTAATCTAAAGGTGTTTTACTGACTGGTATAATTTTATAATGAGAGGGGTGTTGCCTGGGGCTACGGTTTCTGTTTTGCCTTTTGGCGTAAGACGTACAAATATAAGCTTTCTACTTTTTCACGTGCCCATGGTGTGGTACGCAAGAATCGCAATGATGATTTAACACTTGGGTCTATGCAAAAACATCTAATTTCAATTTTACGACTTAAACCTTCAAAGCCACCGTAGTAATCCAATAATTCATCCAAAATGTCAGCAAGTTTTTTGCCGTGTAAAGGGTCATTGGAGGTGTTCATAATAGATCAATCGTATTTTGGGTGGCCATTATTATAACCTGGGCTAGTTGGAAAACTAGAGAGTTGGAATGTAAGTAATGATGGACTGAATAGCCACCAAAATTCTGGAGCACACCCAGCCATCGGGTGATGCATCATATATATGACTTGGTAATCCCATTTGCTGTGTAGGAAAGTTTTTTCTTAATGGGTCACCTTTTAATGGAAGTAGGTAAGAGGAAAGCTCTAAACCTTTACGGATCGCTTCAGCACTGTATTCAAAGGCAATTAATGGTCGACCTGTGATTGCTGTTGAGGAGACCAGTGTACCCTAAAGCCAATATTCACCCCATTCATTGTAGTAAACATTAAGTTTTTTGAGCATGGATTTATTTCCTTTTGATACGTTGGCGAGCCGTATTGCTCTCATAGCGAAGAATATCATCTACACTGTTTAAATGAGGTTTGAAGAGTTCCTCTAATTCTTGTAATCGGCCTAGGACCATGGCAACGTGTACTAAATTTTCAAATGAAACATTTCGACCTGCTTCCAGATTGGATACTGTATTCACACCAATACCAGCACGTGCAGCAACATCTGCCTGAGTCATTTCCAGATAAAGTCGTTCTTTACGAAGCCTCTCACATAATAATCCAACAACTTCTTCAGGTTTTCTGAATTTTAAATCCATAATATTGGGTCTTATGTCCATATATGTCTATTAAACCACAAAATAATGGAGTTATAAAATAAACCAGTTGATCGGTAAGAAGGTGCTTTATTGGCCTGATTAGATCCTATTAGATTAAAGAAATCTAATTAGACATTTACAATCTAATGGAATCTAATACAATCTATGGTAATAAATAAATCATTGCCGAGTGAACCGTACCGGGTTTGTCGGAGATGTGGCATTTCTAGACCAACGTTACGCAAGTGGTGGAAACGATATTCTGAGCAAGGTATTGATGGATTAAGTAGCCAGAGTAGACGTCCCTTAAAATCGCCAAATACTAAAATCAATGCTGAGCTAGAAGCCTTAATATTAGAAATGCGCTCAGCTAGAAATTTTGGTGCTCGACGTTTGCAAACAGAATTGATGAGGCTGCACGGAGTCTCGTTGTCCTTAGCGACTATCCATAAAGTACTATCCACCCATCAAGTCAAACCGATTAAAAAATTCCGTCGTAAAGCAGATTTCATTCGTTATGAACGCCCATTATCAGGCGATAGAATTTAAATGGATACCTGTAAACTGGGTCCAGGACTATATCAGTACACATCTATCGATGACTGCACACGATATCGCGTTTTAAGGATATATAAACGCCGAACAGCAGCGAATACTCTCGACTTTTTAGACTGCGTAATTGAAGAAATGCCTTTTCCCATACAGCGAATACAGACCGATCGTGGGCGGGAATTCTTTGCTGAAAAAGTACAGAAAAAAATGATGCAGCATGGAATCAAATTTAGGCCAAATAAACCAGGTTCACCTCATCTGAATGGCAAGGTAGAGCATTCGCAAAAAACTGATAAATCTGAGTTCTACGCTACTGTAGATATCGATTCTGAGGATATCCAAGACAAGCTAGCCGAATGGCAGCATTACTATAACTGGATGAGACCACATTCAGCGTTGAAAGGTAAAACACCGATGGAGAGGTACTTTGAATTATGTGAAGAAACTCCTTTCTCAGATGAAGTCCAGAAGCAATACAACCCCTCAAATGAACGGATTCAACATGCCAATTACAAGACGGATCTAGAGATCGCTAAATTGAAATGATCTCTATGAATCACACATAGAAACAATGCTAAAACTTTTGACCCCATTTGGTTTAAAATTAACTGTTGTGAAGAAATGATCACTTTCTATCAGGATATTTTCGATCTCAATGAACTGTTTAACTTCTCGAATTTGATTGTCTTTATTCACAATATTCCTATTGAGTGAGTCGAATCTGTGCTCAGGTTGAGCAGTTCGGCTACTGTTCTGAAATGACAGCTTTGTCCGTTATAATTGTATAAACATTTTTAGTGTCTGGTAATTATGTCCTCATTGATCAATTTTCTATCTCGCTTTAGTACTGCAACTATTCAGCGCAGCCTTAGCTATGCTAAACACATTGATAGGGAAACGATTGAGTTCTTTGAGGAAAAAGACGGTGTCACGATGTATGCCCAAATTGAAGGGACAGATTATTATGATACTGCGATTACCTATAATCCCCAAAAAGACCGTTTAATTGATGACGACTGCACTTGTCCGGTTGGATATAACTGTAAACATGCTGCGGCTTTAGCGCGGTTATTCTTTCAGGAATATCGCCAGGAATTTCAGCAGCGTTATGCTGACTCTCAATCCCCACAGGGAATCGCAAAACGCAAACAGGGGTATGATCAGGCGCAACGCTGGTTGAATGATTTTAAACGGTATTTACAACAGACTGAACCTGAGCAGCCTGCCAAAACAAACACATGTTTAATTTACCTGTTAAATCAGTCTGTCAGCTCAAAGAAATTGACCCTTGTGGTGCAGAAGGCCAGACGCAATAAAAATGGCTCGATTGCCGGTGAAAGTGATTATACGCACTATGAAAATATCACCAGAAAGCATCTGACTTTACCGGAACAAAAACGACAATTATTTAACCAGATTTATTATTACGCCAAAATAAACAGCGACGAGCGTTTTTATCAAAGCAATCTTGATATCTCCGGAATTTCATTGGAGCACTTTAAATCTTTTATTCAAAGTGGCGATGTGTACTGGCAAAAAAAGAGCTATGCTGCACTTCAATGGTCAGAACAAGGCTATCACATCGAATTGATCTGGGAACAAGGTGTCAACAAACAGACGGAGCATTTAAACATTGAATTGGTCAATGGCGATATTCGACTCGATTTAAAATCAAATCCACATATCCAGATTCTCGCGAGCCAGCCACCATGTTATGTGGATATTCAACAGAACACGGTGGGCCAGTTATATGGTGAATATACGGCAAATCTGCTCTACCATTTTTTACAGATGCCTGATCTTCCAGCTACGCTCTTGCCAGAGTTTGAGCAACTGACTCATCAATATTCAGACGTGAAAAATCTGCCTCAGCCCGAGTCTATTCAGCATGTTGAGGTCCTTGAGGGTAGCCCCCAGCCAATTTTACGCTTTGGTGTTTTAGATAAATTTGATTGGAAATTAGAGGAGTCTGTTTGTGCTGAAATTGAATTCTCCTATGCAGGTGGGCGAATAAAAGCAGGTACATCAGGTGACAGTTTTATTGGTGAGCAGCATGGCAAAATGGTGCGACAGCTTCGGGATTTTGTTCAGGAACAACAGGCAATCCAGCGTTTACAATTGTTGGTCGAATCACTGGAGTGGGTGAAAGATCTTAGTTATGACCAGCAATTAAAACTGGATAAACAACGTCTTGATTCTATGGTTTTTGCTTTCTATGGAGACTGGATCAAACAGCTCATGCCCATCAATCAAATTGAGTTGATGGGCTGGCAGATAGAGCATCTGGAAAACAGCCCCTTTAACCTGCAATATGTCGAAAATTTAAATATTTCTATCACTGAATCTGAAGGTCAGCAGGACTGGTTCAATATCGGGGCGACGGTTCAAGACAGTGCAGGTAATTCTTATAATTTGCTTGATGCGCTCGTAGCTTTGGTGCGAGTAAATCCTGATTTACTTGATCCGCGGACGTTTATTCATCTGCATGACAGTCAAATTTTCACCGTGAAAACTGCAGTTGATCAACCTGATTTGGCTCTATCCGCTAGGGATATTAAGCCGGTATTGTTACATCTGCAGAGCATTTTACAGCAAGAAGAGCGCAGTATTGATCGCTATGATGCGAGTCAATTATTAGAATTGCAGCATAATCTTGGGATGACATGGCAGGTCAGTGATCGCCTGCAGCAATTTGTACAGAAATTCAAACAAGGCTATCAGCAACAACTGCCGACACCACAAGGTTTTCAGGGGGAGTTGCGTCCATACCAGCAGCAGGGCTTAGGCTGGTTACAGTTTTTAAGGGAAACCCAGCATGGCGGGATTCTGGCAGATGATATGGGCTTGGGGAAAACAGCACAAACTTTAGCCCATTTACTCATGGAAAAGCAGGCTGGATATTTGCAGGACAGTCCCGCCTTAATTGTTGCACCCACATCGCTGATGCATAACTGGTTCAAAGAAGCGGAGAAATTTACCCCTGAGCTCAAGGTATTGCTGCTACAGGGGCCCGACCGCCATCAGAATTTTGAGCAGATTCCGCACTATGATATTGTGTTAACCACCTATCCGCTTCTAGCGAGAGATGAAGAACAACTAAAGCAATATGAATATCATCAACTCATTTTGGATGAGGCGCAGAATATCAAAAATCCGCGTGCCAAAGCTGCACAGGTAGTACGCCAATTAAAAGCACGACATCGTTTGTGTCTAACAGGTACCCCGATGGAAAATCATTTGGGTGAACTGTGGGCACTATTTTATTTCCTGATGCCAGGATTTTTATATTCACAAGAAATTTTTAATAAAAAGTACCGTCATCCGATTGAAAAACGCGGTGATCAGCAGTTAAGGCAAAAGCTGGTCAACCGGATTAAGCCCTTCATTTTACGTCGCTTGAAAACTGACGTAGCCAAAGAATTGCCAGAAAAAACTACGATTGAAGTCAATATTGATATGAATGACCAGCAATCCAAGTTATATGAGGCTGTTCGTGCCACGATGCAGGAAAATATTCAGAAAATTGTGGCAGAAAAAGGCTTTAAACGTAGTCAAATTCAAATTTTAGATGCCTTACTGAAGCTACGTCAGGTGTGCTGCCATCCTAGCTTACTAAAGCTGGATTCAGTGAAAACCGGGCAGGCACACTCTGCCAAACTTGAACAGTTGATGGATATGGTCGTTCCAATGGTGGAGGAGGGGCGAAAAATTCTGATCTTCTCTCAGTTTACCTCAATGTTGGAACTGATTGAGCAACAGCTCCATCACGCAGAAATTGGCTATGTGAAGCTGACTGGAAAGACCAAAAAGCGAGATGAAGTCATTACAGCATTTCAGTCTGGACAAGTGCCGGTATTTTTAATCAGTCTGAAAGCAGGAGGGGTCGGTCTGAATTTAACCGCCGCAGATACAGTCATTCACTATGATCCATGGTGGAACCCTGCTGCTGAAGATCAAGCTTCAGATCGTGCATGGCGGATTGGACAGGACAAGCCAGTATTTGTGTATAAGCTGATTACCAATAAAAGCATAGAAGAAAAAATTCTTGCCTTACAGCAAAATAAAGCAGAACTGGCACAGTCTATTCTAAGTACCGATCATGAGGGCGAAGCGAAACTGACGGAAAATGACGTGATGAACTTGTTTGAGAAATTTTAGTTTGGTTTCAGATTACCCTAATCATCTGTAAGTATCTGAAAGTCTGGATGCAATTTTTTCCAATGTGCTCTTAATTTTTCTTTATGAGCGGAAATCATAGGTAAGTCTAGTAATAGCACTGGCCATACTGACCGTGCTTTGTCCATGATCGCGTGAAGTTGTTTTTCAATAACACGCCATGGAACGCCGACTTTTTCTGCCCATTGCTTAAAATGCTTCATCTCAGCTAGATACCAATCTTTATTTTTGGCAAGATTTAATGCGAAATGACGCTCATTTTCAATATATACACTGGTCATTAATATATCGTATGCGGGAGATAATCTTGGGATTCTTTTATCGTGATAAATCATACTCCAGTTCTTTAAGTGTGCATCTCCATTGGCGAGTAAAATATTTATGAGTAAACGGCTAGCAAATTGCTGAATATCAAAAATTTTGTTATCTGAAAATTGATAAATGATCTTTCCTATCTGCTCATAATTTGTGGTGCTGTATTTCTGATGTGGATATGCGCCGAAGATCTGAGCAAAATCTTCGATGTGAATAAGGTCTGTAGTATCAGCAGTACTCTGTCTATCAAATCTTTTGATTGCGAAAGCATATTGCTCTTGGGGTAAATTTAATGGTGGAAGGTCTTGTAAAAGGGCCATATCCACCAAGCGAATCTCAGGGACATCTATTCCGACCGTTTTGGCAAGGGTCATCATAGAATATTCATTTAGCGGAACAAAAGCATGTCTGGAAGAAGGAGTTTTGATAATCCAGTCCCCGAGTAGAGTCGTTTCCGTTGCCTGTGCTAGTGTAAAACGCCCATCTTTGGCTTTCATGGAAAACTTCATTTGGACGCCGGCCAAGGAAAACTTATTATCTGTTCGAATCTCTTGCTTTAAAATTTGATCTGGATTCGAGATCTGCAGTTTGAATTTTATTTCATCTGGAATTTCTTCTGGATCTAATGGAGTCGCAATGAGTGCTCCAGGTAAATCATGACCTAAATCTGCCAATAACTGAAATTCATTGTCTATATGTACTTTGAGGCTTTGTGCAATCAGTTCACGTAATGCCCCTTCTGGTAGCAAGTTTGATAGCAAGGGGTGTAAGCGCTGATGTGTAACATAGGTCTTTTCTAAAATTTTATCCGCTTGAGGATACAAGGGGGAAGTTAGCAGGCTCAAGGTCGGACATTGCTGATCAAAGCGGAAAGAATCTGTAAAAACCAGAATATTTTTTCCGCTCTGAAATCCTGCCAAGTATCCAACGACAGCGTGATGTAATGTTAATTTCAGGACGGCAACAGTATTCATGGTTCCTCTCCTCCGAGAAGACCCTTCCATGGGTTAGTCATTAAGTCATCCTGATCTTCAATAGTGACTTTAATTTCATCATTCAATAATTGTCTAATCAAATGAACCTTATCATCAGGGATGAGCATCAGTTGAGCATTTAATCCTGCCGCGATAATTTCTAAGGTCTCTAATCGAGGGTTACCCTGACTTTCCAACTTTTGGTATTGCTGTCTTGAAATGCCTGTACGGGATTGCATATCAACTTGCTTTAAGCCCAATTGGATTCGTCTTTTTTTGATTTGCTGAAGTAAAGACTTATTCATTGTAGATACATTTATTGCTTTTAGGTCATATAAGAAACATATTAGTTTCTTTTTTTTTGAAAAGCAATTTATGAATTTATCATTTCGATCTGTAAAATAGCCCTACTTGTATGAGAAATGGGTGTTCAAGTTGTTGTTGATTTTGCATTGTTGGACGTAAATACCAAATGATAGAGCCTGTAAATAATTTCATTCATCATCTTCCGAAAATATTGCTTCAATTTCATCCCACTGCGGCAATTTATGCTTTTTTTTATTCACTTCGAATTGTAAACCAACACCATCAAGCACACGTTCAAATATATCAAATGAACCTGTAAAATGGCCATTTTCCATCTCTGAAATTGTTGTTTTATTGACTTGAGTTTTTTCTGCAAGGCTTTTCTGTGTATAGCCTAACCCTTTTCTTGCCAAACGTATTTCTTTACCTATTTCACCTCGTGTAGCCATTTTTTTCTCCCGAAATTTGTTAGCCATATAGCAAACTTTTAACTAATTATGGTGAATGTTCGCTATATAGCAAACTTTTTATAATGGTTCTTGAATAGCTATTGAGTTTATAAGGAGGATTTGCCTCGCATCAGGTTAATAAAATCCAATATATAGCAGCAGTTCGCAATTAATTGACGGAATTAGGCCAGACATATACATCTTGAGAAGAAGAGGGGATTCTTATACCTCGCATTTGAATTATTGGAGAGGACTATCACTTTCAAATTTTTCTGTAATACTTTGCTTATCTTAAAGTTTAGCCCGAAGACCTTCCACCAATTGTAAAACAGAGGCCAATCCCTGAGGGTTCTGAATCTGTTCTATTGGAATACCACTCAACAATTTATTGGGTGATTTTATAAAATGCTGCATCCAGGCTGTATCCCCACCTGTCAGAGCATCTAGTGATGTGGTAATACGGATTAAAGTGAGGGCGATTTCTCCCTGTTTTGAAGTGGGATCTAATTCAAGAGAGGTTAAATTTTTCACTGAATCTATATTCAGTATTAAGGCTAGTTGATCGTGTGCAAGACCAAGTCGTTCAGCAGCAGCTAAAACTGCCTTAGCTAATATCATTTTCTGTTTTGCAGTTTTTTCTGATGTTGTACGCATGACCGATCCCTGTTTCAGACGCTGCTAATTCATAGAGTTTATACTATTTAATTATCGTTGATCAGACATCCAATTTTTACTAAAGATATATTAAATTTGGCTTTAGATAAGGAAGCAACGGTTAAATTATTTAACAGCATGTAGTTATTTTTAGACTTTCAGCTTTAAGTTCAAGAGATCGTGGTCTACCGATACAGGCTAGATGTAAGCAAAATTTAAATGCAGCAAGAGCATGACCATCTTTTACTGAGTAGAGTTGTAGACGAGGAAATTCCTCTTGAGTTGATGGATGTTTATCTGTTGATGCTTTTGCTAATTTGAAAAGTTGAGGCTGTTGTTTAGCATCTAACTTTGTTTGCAAATCTTGTCCAAATAAGTGCCAAAATTTGGCAGGAAATAAAGCCTTAACCTGGGAATAAAAATGTTCGAGATGATTGATATCCTTCCAGCGATAATGGATACCTGTGTGTGATGCGGTCACTCGACTCAAAAATACATTCAAAATGAATTCAATTTGTATTGGATTTTTGCGAGTTATTTTCTGTAGATGTTCAAAAAAATAAGTCACAGCGTGAAGCTCTTCAGCGGTATCAAGCATCGCTGGCTTTAAAAGGGTTGAGCTATCAATACTAAATAAACGAGGATTCCCTTTTTTTGATTTAATGTCTGCTAAATTTAGGGCATTTTCATACCAATAATTTACGAGCTCTTCTGGTAAGCATATACGTTGAGCTGCACTTTTAGGATCGTGAGTAGTCTCTAATAAGTTGAGTGTTTCATAAAAGCGTTGAAGTGAAATTTTAGAATCCTCTGTGCCGGCGAAAAAAGCAAAAAAGTCATGGGGTTGATTTGTTTGTACTGACAGTTCGTTAAGAATGTCAGTAGCATTACTTTGGAGCCAGTTTGTTTGATCGTTCAATAATATAGTTGCTAGAACTGCCTGATTTTTTTCAAAATTAAAGTCTTTTTCATCCGTTGTTATTTTCAAATTTTTAAACGTTGCATTGTAGCCCATGATTTTTTTAGCCAGTTCATTTGGCATATCTGGATGATGTTTCAGTAGTTTTTGACCAGCAATGAGATAACTAAAGTGAATATAACTTTTGAAAGTTTCAACGGGTTCTATATGCCCTAAAAGATGTGCAATAACAAACCAATGGTTTTGTCCATGTTGATTTTGAAGAAGTTCAGCTCGAATTTTTTCATATTCGTTTTCACTATAGTCAGTCAGCTCTTGCACAAGTGGTGCATATTCACAGTTCAGTAAAAGCGATAAATGATTCGCTGCCGTGTGACGAAAAGAGTGAAAGGAGTAATGATGCTCTTTAAAGACCTGATTCAATATCAGTTTTAGGGGCACAGTGACAGTGTGTTTATTCAGTTTGAACCGTACCGGGTTTGTCGGAGAGTTTTTTATTTAAGTTAGGCCACCTGACCTAACGGGTTAATCTTATCATAGTACATTGCTTCAAAATCAAAAGGTGATACATAACCTAGTGCACTATGTAC
>NZ_VPEC01000035.1:0-21941 GCF_013417355.1 Acinetobacter sp. YH12255 | reverse complement strand
AAGGTCTTGCTCTACTTTCTTTAAGCTTTCAGTCAAGTATTTCATTGCAAGTTTTTTTAAAATTTAATACCTAAATTGTATATGTTTGACTATATTTGTCAATATAATTATTTACTATCAATCACTCCCCCATCTGAATAAAAAAACCTGCATTATTGATGCAGGTTTTTTACGGATACTCGGTTATTTCTTATTTGGCTTTACGCTCTTTTTCAATCAGGTAATTCACCACCTGAATTACTTTGGCATCATTGCCCTGCACAATATATTTACCATTGACAGTCACCGCCGGTACGCCGCTTAACTGATATTGAGCAGCCAGATTTTTGGCCTGGGCAATTTTTGACGAAATCGGGAATGATTTATAAGTCGTGTTAAATTTTGCTTCAGAAATACCATAACGGGTATAGAACTTGGCCAGTTGTGCCTGTTCTAAAATTGGGCGCTGCTTGTCATGAATATCATGGAATAACTGCAAATGGGCTTTTTGGCGTACACCCAAGGCTTCAGACACATAATAAGCACGTGCCGCCTGTTCCCAGAGTGGATTCATCGCAGCAGGTGTACGTACAAAACGAACATCTTTAGGTAATTTTTTCAACCAGCCCTGCATATGTGGTTCCAGCATGAAACAGTGACCACAGCCATACCAGAAGAATTCACGTACTTCAATTTTGCCCGGTTTTTCGACTTTGACTGGTTGTGCGACCACCTGATAGTCCTGACCTGCCACAAAATTGGCCATAGCACTGCCGGAAAAGGCCAAAACAGATGCGGCAACAGCGCCTAAAAGGAATTTTTTCATTGGGATTATCGTCCTCTAAATCATTATGCTTAGTGTATGGGTTCACTATAAATCAATTATGCCGATTTCGTTTTCATTCTGTGAACTTTTTTGCTGCTTTTATCGCTTTTTCTGCCAGAAACGCTACACTAAAGCAGAGGACTGATTTTCAAGGTTTTAAGTCAGTCACTCTGGCCATTCGGCCCCTATGTATTTTTAGATAATCACGACTGATTGAGGTGACACCGATGTCGCAATTGAATGTTGATCCACAAGAAATTGCCAAGTTTGAAGCATTTGCAGCTATATGGTGGGATCAGCATTCTGAGTTCCGCCCCTTGCACATGATTAATCCGCTACGTTTAAACTGGATTGATGAACATGCCGGTGGCCTGAGCGGCAAGAAAATCCTGGATGTCGGCTGTGGTGGCGGCATTCTGGCCGAAAGTATGGCGCGCCGCGGTGCCGATGTACTCGGCATCGATATGGGTGCTGCCCCGCTGAATGTGGCGCAGATTCATGCCGAACAGGAAGGTGTCAGCAATATCGAATACCGTCAGGTGCCGGTCGAGCAACTGGCAGAGGAGCAGGCTGGCCAATACGACATTGTGACCTGCATGGAAATGCTGGAACATGTGCCAGATCCGGCCTCGATTATTCAGGCCTGTCACAAGCTGGTCAAGCCAGGTGGCCATGTGTTCTTCTCGACCATTAACCGTAATCCGAAATCGTATTTATTTGCCATTATTGGTGCAGAATATGTGCTGCGGATGCTGGCCAAAGGCACCCATGATTACAGCAAATTTATCAAGCCGTCCGAGCTGGCGCACGATATTCGCAATGCCGGCTTAAAACTCAAAGACATGACCGGTCTGCACTACAATCCGCTCACCAAACGCTACTGGCTGGCACCAAATGCCGATGTCAACTATATGGTCTATACAGTCAAAGAAAGCCAGAACGAGACCAGCACATGAAAGCCGTTTTATTTGACCTCGATGGCACCCTGATTGATACCGCGGCCGATTTTATCCGGATTATCCAGCAGATGTGCCGTGAAGAAGGCCGCGCGCTGGTCGAACCCGAACTGATCCGGACTCAGGTCTCCGAAGGCGCACGCGCCATGGTGAAACTGGTCTATCCGGAAATGCAGCTGGAAGATCCGGTATTTCTGCAACATCGTCAGCGCTTTCTGGACAGGTACGGCGCAGATATTGCAGTCGATACCGATCTGTTTGACGGCATGTATCCTTTACTGGAACAACTGGAAGCACAGGATATTCCCTGGGGTATCGTCACCAATAAACCACGCTGGCTCAGTGAGGCTTTACTGAAAGCACTGAATTTGAGTGAACGCTGTGCCGTGCTGGTCTGTCCGGAAGATGTCACCCGAACCAAGCCTGATCCTGAACCGATGTATCTGGCTGCCAAGCAACTGAATCTTGCGGCTGAAGACTGTATTTATATCGGCGATCATCCGCGCGATATTGATGCGGGGCGTCATGCCAAGATGCCAACCGTTCTGGCAGCTTATGGTTATTTACCACTGCAATACAAAGATGACTTAACAGCCTGGCAAGCCGACTATATAGTGGATACTGTTGCAGAATTACATCAGCTGATTCAGACCTTGCTACTCAAACAGCCGACTGCGGTATCTTAAAAGCTTAAAACTGAACAATAAGAAATGAGGAGGTAGATAATGAAATATTCAGCATATCAACCTCGCCCCGATCTGCTCAAAGATCGTATTATCCTGATCACAGGTGCGGGCGATGGCATTGGACGTGCAGCAGCAATCAGTTATGCCCTGCATGGTGCAACTGTGGTGCTGCATGGACGTACCTTAAACAAACTCGAAGTCATCTATGATGAAATTGAAAGTTTAGGTGCGCCGCAACCTGCCATCTTGCCGCTACAGCTTTCGAGCGCCTCGGAACGTGATTATGAACTTTTGCTGGATACCCTGGATCGTCAGTTTGGCCGTCTGGACGGAATTCTGCATAATGCCGGGATTTTAGGTGAACGGGTTCCGCTGGCGGATTATCCGGTGAATGTCTGGGATGATGTCATGGCGGTCAATCTGCGGGCACCTTTTATCATGACCCAGGCGCTGTTGCCCTTATTAGAAAAATCCGAGCATGCTTCGGTGGTGTTTGCCAGTTCAGGTGTAGGCCGCGAAGCCCGCGAACGCTGGGGCGCTTATTCGGTGTCTAAAATTGCCATTGAAGCGGTGAACCAGTTATTTGCCAAAGAGCAGGTGCATCCGAATATCCGCTATAACTGCATCAATCCCGGGGCAACACGTACTGCCATGCGCGCCAAGGCCTATCCCAATGAAGATCCAAAGACCCTGCCTACACCCGATTCCATTATGCCGGCCTATCTGTATCTGATGGGTGATGACAGTCTGCATATGAATGGTCAGAGTATCGATGCACAAGATTAAAACATCTTGATTTAATATCAGCAAGCGCCTGCTGTTGCTGTCCCACAATTGTATTGAGTGGATTTTGGATACGCGAGTGTGACAGGAATGTCACACCTTAGCCATCCTGACAAGGATGTTGGGTATGGCGCACAAAAGACTTTTGCCTACTTTGGGTCTGTCAAAAGTAGGATTTCGTCGACATAAGCCATTTAAATATCTGAAGAAAAGATGATGAGACAGCAGTGCAGTAATCGCTGCCTTTTCATTTCCGTTTGAGCTTCGCACAGTGAATAAATCTTCCGCAGCCTGATACAGCCAGCCTTGAGTTCCCCTCAAATTACAGCATACTAAGCTCCAACAAATTTCACTCGAGTGCACCATGACTGAATTAAACAACATGACCGTAAGCAACCTGGAAGATGGCATGGTTTCACTGTTGATCGATCAACAGCCGATTTCAGAAAAATATGACACCAAGTTTGAAGCCAGTATTGTGGATGACATCAAGGCACTCGAAAATGGTCAGAAACTGAAATTATTCGATCAGTTTGTTTTTTCACATAGTGATCTGAATTTTGAACATGCGTATTATTATGTGACCGGAATTGAAAAATTAGACGATCGCTATCGTCTGGCCAAGCATTTTGTTTATCGCATTAAAATTGAAGGCCAACCCGAAATCGAGCATGTGATCAGCAATCAGGGGAAAGCCATGACTGCCGAAGATGTCCGTAGCTTTATTCAGGCACATGTACAGAAATCACTTAACGATTATACCGATCTGAATTACGCATATTAAAAGCCACGCAATTTATATCTATGAGGGCACTTCCTAAAAGTGCCTTTTTTTAGCCTGTGTTTTATCAGCCTGACAATCAATCGATTTTTTATATCAAATTTATAAAATTATTCGGTTTTTCAAATAAATTGTTCTGAGCTATGCTTTTCTGATCCCATATAGCTTAAATCAGGAACACAGCATGGCTGACCAAAAACGTAAAATTGACACCATTCGCCGCATCGAACATTTGCAGTTATCCGAGGCTCTCATTGTGGCACTCGATGATGCAGTTCAAGCTGAATCGGTGGCTGCAGCGATTCAGTCCTTGCAAGGTTTGACCGAGCAATGGAATTAATATCCAGAAAGTTTTTAGAATTTTCTGTGTTTTAAGCCGATCATAAATCGTTTCGGTGTGACTTCAATGCTGTTTTTTTGAGCTAAATCATCGATTTTAGCTTGCATGTTTGCCCCCACTTTGATGAGATAAGAACTAGGCTCAGCCTGTCGGGTCATCGGACAAATGCGCAGCCTAAGCTCATGTAAAATCATGACATAATCATAATATCTCTGCATTTGTTATAAAACTGGTGCCTGTTCTTCACAGTTTCTCTGTAATCTTTCCGTATATTAGACACAGTAGAACATGAACGATTTAATGAGGGTTCAACATGAAAAAGGTTTTGGTGGCATTAGCGATCTCCTGCAGTACATTCATGCTGAGTCATGTTGCAATAGCCTCCCCTCATTTCAATGCTGAATCACAAATGGATAGCCGTCATGGGCATGGCAAGAAAGGCCGTGAATTCCGTGAAAATGATCAAGGGCAACATGATAAACGCCGTATGCGTGAAGAACGCGGAGTCAAACGCCTGCAACAGCTCAGATGGCAGCCTGGCTATGTCATGCCGCAACATTATCGTGGCAATGGCTATAAAGTCGAATATAAAGAGCATAACCTGCCTCGACCAGATCGCAAACAGCAGTGGTATAAAATTAACAATGACTATATTCTGGTCAATTCTGAAAATAACAGCATTATCCGGATTGTGGGGGATTAATTCACCATCCTGTTCAAGCTCCGATCCTCTTATCGACTCAACCATGTTTGGGTCTTTTTTATTTTCAGCAATTGAAATTTTTTGAATTAAAACTCCTGCTGATTTTCACACTTTTGGTTCAAGTGATTTATCTTCTAAATTTCTTCATGAATTTAACAATTTAACTAAATAGCCCTCACGCTTTCTATGTACTTATTCGCTAATTTAATCTCATCGAAATCAGATCTACATTTTAGGTGAGAGCCATGAAAAAAGTCCTAACTACAATTGCGTTATCCCTAAGTGCTTTGTTGGCTACTTCTGCAATGGCAGCACCACAGCATGATCCGCGTTATAACCATAATCCGCATAAACCGGCACCGCACTGGAATGCCAAAGACAGTAAAAAATGGAATGACGACCGTCGCTGGAATGATGACCGCCGCCATAACAACCGTATGGTTAATCCAAGCCGTGACTGGCGCGTAGGACAAAGCTTACCGCGTCAATACGATAACAAGCGTTTTGAAGTCAGTGATCGCGAAGCTCGCCGTTTACCGAATACCGGCCGTTTCCAGCAATGGTACAAAGTCAACAATGACTACGTTCTGGTCAATGAACGTAGCAATAGAATTGTACGAATCATCAATTAATTTTTCTCCATTGCTGCTCGTCTTGCAGACACCTGAAGTACCCTTCAGGTGTTTTTTTATTTCTGCACTTCCACTTGCGTTTTTTTTCATTAGAATCAAAGCTGGATCTTCAATCATTGAAATAGGCACAGGCATGACTTCAGCAGAAACCTCACACAGCACAACATTGCAATATGTGCACTGGTTTCGCCATTCTGCGCCTTATATCAATGCGCACCGCAACAAAACCTTTGTAATCATGTTTGATGGTGAAGCGGTCTTAAATGACAATTTTCAACATATCATTCACGATATCGCCTTATTGCACTCTTTGGGCATTCGGCTGATTCTGGTACATGGTGCGCGTCCGCAAATTAACCAGAATCTGGCGCAGAGCCAGATCAGTACGCCCTTTCATCAGCAGCGCCGGGTAACCACACGTGAATCCTTAAGCTGTGTGATGAATGCGGTCGGTTCGATTCGTCTGCAAATTGAAGCCCTGCTGTCTATGGGACTGGCCAACTCACCGATGTATGGTGCCCGTATTGATACGGTTTCAGGAAATTTTGTGACGGCCAAACCTTATGGCATTCGTGATGGCATAGACTTTCAGCTCACTGGTGAAGTCCGCGCGGTCGATACCGATGCGATTCAGCGACATCTGGACAGCCATAATATTGTGGTGCTTGGCCCGACTGGTTATTCCACCACCGGCGAAGTTTTTAATCTATTGGCTGAAGAAGTTGCGACCAAAACTGCGATTCGACTGAAGGCAGATAAGCTGATTTTTCTGGGCAAGCAGCATGGTTTAATGGACAGTAACGGCCAGCTCAAACGCGAAGTCACCCCGCAACAGCTGGATGACTATATTCCGGCAGAACAAGATGGGCTTGAAAGAGGCTTGCAACTTAAGGCAGCACAAGAGGCCTCCATGAACGGCGTACATCGGGTGCACCTGATTTCCTATGCCTATGATGGTGCGCTACTTGAAGAGCTGTTTACCCGTGATGGTTCTGGCACCTTGGTCACTGACGCGCATTATGAAGAAGTGCGAATGGCAGATATTCAGGATGTCGGTGGCCTGATCGGCTTGCTGCGTCCATTAGAAGAAGAAGGGATTCTGGTCTATCGTTCCCGTGAGCGTCTGGAAAATGAAATTAACCAGTTTGCCGTGATTGAACGGGATGGCATGATTCTGGCCTGTGCAGCCCTTTACCCGATTCCGACCACGGGCGATGAATTACGTTCTGCAGAAATTGCCTGTGTCGCAGTGCATCCAAGTTATCGCCAGTCCAATCGCGGTAGCCAGATCTTGCATTATCTTGAAGAAAAAGCCAAAAGCATGCAGATTCAGCAGCTGTTTATTTTAACCACGCGTACCGCGCACTGGTTTCTGGAACAGGGCTTTGAACCGGCTTCAGTCGATGATCTGCCGGATGCCCGTCAGGCTTTTTATAATTATCAACGCAATTCCATTGTTTGCAAAAAGTCACTTTAAAGTGACTTTTTCTTTTGGTGCCTTAGCTTAATTTCAGATAAAGATATCTTGTAATTTTGATTTAGTTGTTAAGATTGTATTGCTGCTTTTCAGATAAACATATCAACATATTTAACTTAAAAATATAATTATATATTTCAAAATCTTAATTAACTTAAATAGTAAATATTCATTTTTATATAAATCACTTTTTCGCATAAGTTTTGCGCTTTTTTATTTATCTTTTTTCTTCATTAGAAATTCCTGAATAGTTATTTTTTTAGAAAAACAAAAACGATTAGCGTGTCCCTAAGTTTTCATTCAATAGTTTGTCATTTTCGGGAGTTTTGATTCATGCGCCAATCTCATGTTCAGTTTTTAACAAAGACTGTGGTACTCGGTACTGCGATGGCGGGTGTCATGATGCTTTCAGGCTGCTCGAAAAAGGAAGATACCCTTACCCTGAATATCGGTTTTCAAAAATACGGCGTATTACCGATTTTAAAAGAACGCGGCACGCTGGAAACGACCTTGAAGCAACAAGGGATCAATGTGAAATGGGTAGAATTTCCTGCTGGTCCGCAACTGCTTGAGGGACTGAACGTTGGCAGCGTCTCTTTTGGTGAAGCCGGTGAAGCACCGCCGATTTTTGCTCAGGCGGCCAACTCAAATCTGGTCTATGTGGCCAATCAGCCGCAAGCACCTAAAGCCGAAGCCTTAATTGTACCGAAAGATTCACCAATCCAGTCCATTCAGGATCTGAAAGGCAAACGGGTGGCCCTGAACAAAGGTTCAAATGTGCATTACTTACTGTTAAAAGTTCTGGAAGCCAACCAGCTTGGCCTTGATGATATCGAAGTAATTTATTTACCCCCTTCCGATGCACGTGCTGCATTTGAACGTGGTGCAGTCGATGCCTGGGTGATCTGGGATCCGTTTTTTGCAGCTGCTGAACATCAGATTGGTGCGCGTGTCATTGCCAGTGGTGAAAATGTGGTGAGCAACCACCAGTTCTATCTGGCAGATCGCAAGTTCGCAGAAAGCCATCCTCAGGTGGTACAGGCAGTTGTCAATGAATTGAACCTGACCACGGACTGGGTGGCAAAAAATCAGGATGCTGCTGCTCAGCTCCTGCAAAAACCGACAGGTCTGGCCGTCGATGTCTTAAAAACCTCTATTTCACGCATGGGCTTCGGTGTTAAACCCCTCACGACTGACGTGATTCAAAAACAGCAACAGGTCGCCGATGCGTTTTATGCGCAGCAGCTAATTCCACAAAAGCTGAATATTGATGCAGCAATTATTAAATAACAGCAGAATACTTTGAGAATAAAAATGAGTCATTTAAAAACAGTTTTTTATATCAGCTTAGCGTTATTGAGCTTTAGTCTGACTGGCTGCCAGAAACAGGAATCACAGCAAACGGCTGCTGCAGAAACTAAAGCAGCACAACAGGTACAAAGCATTGCGATTGGCTTTCAGAAATCAGCCTTGAATCTGCTGGTAGCACGCAATGAAAAGCTGTTAGAACAACAATTTCCCAATACCAAAATTGAGTGGAAAGAGTTTCCGGCGGGTCCACAAATGCTGGAAGCACTGGCAGTCGGTGCAGTGGATTATGGCTATGTAGGGAATACCCCACCCATTTTTGCCCAGGCTGCAGATAAAGCCCTGAGCTATGTAGCCTTTGAAAAAGTGGCTGGAAACTCTTTGGCCGTGGTCGTGCCGAAAGACAGTGCCATCCAGACGATTCAACAGTTGAAAGGAAAACGGATCGCGGTGCAGAAAGGTTCAAGTGCCCATGAACTTCTGGCCAAAACTCTGGAAAAAGCCGGCTTAAGCTGGCCAGAGATTCAAGCCGTCTGGCTTCCACCCGCGGATGCACGTGCTGCTTTTGACAAAAAAGCCATTGACGCCTGGGCAATCTGGGATCCCTTCCTGGGCGCAGCCGAGTTCGACAGCCAGGTGAAGGTACTGATTGAATCCAGTGACTTTCCGCAAACCTACTCCTTTTATATCGGCAATCCCGAATTTATTCAGAAGCATCCGGATAGTCCCGAGAAGTTTATTCAGGCTTTAAATGCCTCTGACCAGTGGATTCTTAAAAACCAGGCTGTAGCCCTAGATATTTATCAGAAAAGTACCGGTCTGAAACCAGAAGTGGCAAAGCTTGCATTTGAGCGTCGTCTTAAACCTTCGCCGGTTCAGCCTTTAACGACGGAAGTGATCAAAGCCCAACAGAATATTGCCGATCTCTTCCAGCAGGTTCAACTGATTCCCAAAACCATCAGCGTCCAGCAACAGATCTGGTCGCCAGCAGCTACACATTGATTAGCAAAAAAGATCATTTAATTTAAGGAATATCACATGAAAATTTTCTGGTTTATCCCAACACATGGTGACAGTCGCTACTTGGGCACCAGCAAAGGTGCACGCCAAGTCGATCATGCCTATATGAAGCAGATTGCAGTTGCGGTCGATAATTTAGGTTATGAAGGTGTCCTGATTCCCACAGGCCGTTCATGTGAAGATCCTTGGTTAACAGCAGCAAGTTTGATTGATGCAACGAAAAAATTAAAATTTCTGGTGGCACTTCGTCCCGGGGTGACCACACCTGCGCTGGCGGCACGTATGGCTGCAACCTTTGACCGTTTATCCAATGGCCGGGTGCTGCTAAATCTAGTGACTGGTGGTGATGAGCAGGAACTAAAAGGTGACGGCGTCTATGAAGATCACAAAACCCGCTATAAAACGGCCACTGAATACACCACCATCTGGCGTGAAATTTTAAAACGTTCACATACTGGTGAAAGCTTCACTTTCCACGGCGAACGCTTAAGTGTCGATGATGCCAAACTCCTCTATCCACCTGTACAACAGCCACATCCGCCACTCTGGTTCGGTGGTTCTTCAGATGATGCGGTTGAACTGGCCACCGATCAGGTGGACACTTACCTGACCTGGGGTGAACCACCTGCTGCCGTGAAAGAAAAAATTGAAAATGTGCGTGCCAAGGCAGCCGCTAAGGGTCGTGAACTGAGCTACGGTATTCGCCTGCATGTGATTGTGCGTAAAACCAATGAACAGGCCTGGGCGGCAGCAGAAGAACTGATTCAATATGTCGATGATGCCACCATCGCTGCGGCCCAAGCCAAGTTCAAATCTATGGATTCGGTCGGTCAGCGTCGTATGGCTGAATTGCACAACGGCGACCGTAGCAAGCTGGAAGTATCGCCAAACCTCTGGGCCGGTGTAGGACTGGTGCGTGGTGGCGCAGGGACTGCATTGGTCGGTGACCCAGCAACTGTCGCAGCACGTATTCAGGAATATGCGGACTTAGGAATTGATACTTTCATTTTTTCTGGTTACCCGCATCTGGAAGAATCCATCCGTTTTGCCGAACTGGTGTTCCCATTCCTTCCACTGGAAACCCAGAAAAAATTGGCTCAACCAAACTTGACGGGTCCATTCGGTGAAATCGTAGCGAATAACTACACACCGGATGAGAACAAGCAGGCTGAGAAAATTCAGGAGTCTGCTTAATGTCGAAAGTCGTTTCCGTTGAAACCCTCTTAGAAAAGCAGGTTTCACGTGGAACAATTCTGGGGCGGTATTTGCTGCCCTGGCTGGTTCCAGTTGTATTGATTGCCATTTGGCAAATTGCTTCCAGCACAGGTCTACTGGAAAGCCGGATTTTGCCTGCACCCAGTGCAGTGATTTTGGCCTTCTGGAATTTATTGCTCAGCGGCGAACTCCAGACTCATGTACAAGTCAGCGCAGGACGTGCCATCAGCGGCTTATTGGTCGGTGGTGGTTTAGGTCTGTTATTGGGTCTGTTAAATGGTTCATCCAAAATCGCCTCTACCCTGCTCGATACCACTTTGCAGATGATCCGCAACATTCCGGCGCTCGCGCTGATTCCATTGGTGATTCTCTGGTTCGGCATTGATGAATCCGCCAAACTGTTTTTAGTCGCGATCGGGGTATTTTTCCCGATTTATATCAATACCTATCACGGAATTCGCTCAGTCGATCCACAATTGATCGAGATGGGTAAAAGCTATGGCCTCACGCGTTGGCAGCTGTATAAAGAGATTATTCTCCCGGGAGCAATGCCTTCCATTTTAGTCGGGCTACGCTTTTCTCTAGGGCTGGTCTGGGTGCTTTTGATTGTTGCCGAAACGATTTCTGCCCAGTCCGGTATTGGCTATATGACCATGAATGCACGCGAATTCCTGCAAACGGATATCGTCCTGGTCGGTATTTTACTCTATGCCCTGCTCGGTAAACTGGCCGATGTGCTGGCAGTCGCCTTAGAACGATTCCTGCTGCGCTGGCATGCCGGCTATCAAAAATAAATTGAAATGAGGAGCATGTAATGACTGATCTGAGTTTAGGGCGTCATGTCAATGACCCGATTGCACCACCCGAGCAACCTGCGAAAGATATCAATCCGAATGCAGCCCTTGGTGCCGAAATCATTATTGAACAATTGCACAAATTTTATGGTTCAGTCAAAGTTCTGGAAGATCTGGATCTGCATATTCAACCGGGCGAATTTCTAGCGATTGTCGGTCGTAGTGGTTGTGGTAAAAGTACCCTTTTGCGCCTGATTGCTGATCTGGAAAAACAGAGTTATGGCGAAATCAAGTTTAAATCCGCACGGCATATCCGTGAAGGAATTACTGCAGATGATATTCGGGTGATGTTTCAAGACCCGCGCCTGCTGCCATGGCGTAGCATCGAACAGAATGTACAATTAGGCCTCGGCAAAGAGCAACATGCCAAAGCTTCACACATGCTGGAAAAAGTGGGCTTAAAAGAAAAAGCCGGGCTGTGGCCATCACAGTTGTCTGGCGGTCAACGTCAACGGACTGCCCTAGCACGTGCATTATCGCATCAGCCCCGTATTCTGCTGCTGGATGAACCACTCGGCGCCCTGGATGCCCTGACACGTCTGGAGATGCAAAACCTGATCGAACGCTTATGGACCGAGCAAGGCTTTACCGCGATTCTGATGACTCATGATGTCAGTGAGGCAGTGCAACTGGCAGACCGGATTATCCTGCTGGATAAGGGTCATATTGCCAAAGAGTTTCGGGTTGGCTTGCCACGTCCACGGCAAAAAAGTCTGAAATTTGCAGAACTGGAACAGCAAGTCTTACAGGCAGTTTTGGCCACCTAAATATCCGATGAAGCCCAGAATAGGGGAGTTTTGGGTTTCATCTTCAAGCCAAGTCCTGAGCTGAATTTAAAACTGCAGGCTAATCCGGGTCATAAAAGCATTCATTTTCTGACTCTATTTCAAAATAAAAATATTTCAATAATTTAAGTATTTTCATAAACTTGCATTTTTTGCTCTGGCTTGATGCATTTAAGCCATTTTAAATATTGATCTAGAGAATAAATCATCATTATTCAAAAAATTAGCCATGGACTGTGTGCACAAATCTGATGATTTGCCGTACAATTGAGGATTCCCATTTTTTCATTGTTTTTTATATTTGCTAATGGAACAAAAAAAGAGTACTCAAAAACGCAACCAGCTGCTGAATGCTGCACTAGATGTATTTTCCCTGTACGGTTTTAATGGGGCAAGTCTAGATGAAATTGCACAGATTGCAGAAATGCATAAGTCGAATATTTTCTATTATTATGAAAATAAAGAAGCCCTCTATGTAGAGGTATTGACCACCGTTCTACAAAAATGGCTGGCGCCTTTACAAACCCTTGAGGCCGAACTTGAGCCTGAAGAAGCGATTACCAACTATTTAATGCAAAAAATTGAAGTATCGCGTACCCAGCCTAAAGCATCTCGTTTGTTTGCTTTAGAGGTGATCCAAGGCGCACCGCATATACTGGAAATTTTAAAAGGCCCGCTAAAGAAACTGGTGAAGCGTAAGGCCAAAGTCATTTCTAACTGGCAGGAACAGGGCAAGATTTCAGCAGATATCGATCCTGAATTGCTGATTCTGAATATTTGGGCCCTTACCCAGAACTATGCAGATTTTTCGACCCAGATGGAAATGGTGACAGGGAAAACCTTGCGTAACCGCAGTATGCAGCAACGCATTATCCAGCATACGGTCAATATGATGTTATACGGCGTGATTCCACGTACGGATAAATAAGCAAGCGCTTCTGATTGGCATACGACCATAGCTGCTATGGTCGCCGAGCAAACTTACCCTTCTCTCTTATTTTACCATTCGATATAAATCTAATAACTTTTTCGCACCCAGTAACAGGTTTTCTTCCCAGTCCAGATGCGCAGTCTCATTGGCCCCATCCGTAATATACTTGACTGAAATCAGGCGAACACCGAGCTTCTTACACACTTTTGCCAGGGCATAACCTTCCATATCGACCAGATGACATGGCACTTTCGCACTACCGGTTTCAAAACTGTCGCCTGTCCCGCAAATTCCTTTGGGTAAATGTTCAAAGAAAGCCTCCAGTTCAATCGCGGCAGGATAATCCTGATCCATGGGTGTTACACCGACTTCAAAACCAAGTGGTGAAACATCCATATCACGCTGTACAAACTGACTGACTTCAATCAGTTCATGGGCATTAAAATGCGAGCTGCCAGCTGTACCCAAATTCAGCAAGGTTGTGCAGCCCGTTTTTTGAATCACCTCGAAGGCTTTAAAGGCTGCGTTCACTTTACCAATCCCGCTGTAATGCACATTTATGCCTTGAGCTTCAAACAAGCCTTTTGATTCATTGGGTAGCGCCATGATGAGTGCCAGATTGGACATTTGAAATACCTGATACAAAGAAAAATACAAAGAAAAGCGCTGACATTAGAAAGCAAAATTCGCTGAATGAAAAGCAGGAATGCGCTGATCGGATCCATTTAAAGCGTCGAAAAACAATCTGATTTGATATTCAGGAAAATGAATTTTCAAGAAAAATATTGCATAAAAACACAACAACAAGACGAAACGGCGAGATTATGGCAATATATAGCCTCTCGATATTTCCAAGCACTTGATTTGCCCATGCAGCTGCTCCGTCTAAATGCTTTAGCATCTCATTCTGAACTACCCAAAACGGCCTTGACGATCGGCAATTTTGACGGCGTGCATTTAGGTCATCAGGCGATGATCCGTCAGCTGCAACAGGTGGCTGAAGCACAGGGTTTAAAATCTGTTGTAATGATTTTTGAGCCGCAACCTCTTGAATATTTTAAGGGTTATGAAGCCCCACCGCGGATTTCATCCTTACGTGAAAAAGTCGAATACCTGACTGAACTCGGTGTGGACTATATTGCGGTGGCGAAATTCGATCATACTTTTCGCAGCCTGACCGCAGAAGCCTTTGCCGATATTTTAAAAGAAAAACTGAATGCCCGGCATCTGGTCTTAGGCGATGATTTTCACTTTGGTAAAAATCGCCAGGGCAACAGCGAATTCCTGCGCAATTATGGCTTTGAAGTGACCAATTTAAATACTATTGCGCTAGATGGTGAACGCGTCAGTTCCACCCGGATTCGCCAGACCTTGCAAGCCGGTGATTTAGCCTTGGCCGCACAATTGCTGGGTCGTCCTTATAGCATTACCGGGCGGGTGCAATATGGCGATCAGATTGGTCGAACCATTGATTTTCCCACTATTAATGTACGGCTCAACCGTCATAAGCCCTGCCTGAAGGGAATTTATGGGGTTGAAGTTATTTGCGAAACACAATCCTTAAAAGACAAAGTAAAAGCTGACTCTGCAACTCAAACCGGTATTGCGGGTTATGACCCGACTGCCCTGTTTGGGGCAGGGCATGTCGGCACACGTCCAGCCATTAAACAAGCACATCCAGAGTGGCGATTAGAAGTACATTTTCCAAATGTTTCTGCTAATCTGTATGGCCTGTTGATGCGGGTGACGTTCTTAAACTATTTACATGGCGAAAAGGACTATCCTTCGCTTGAAGCGCTAAAAGCCGGAATTGATGATGATGTCGAGAAACTGCTTGAGTTTCGTCGAAATCACCCCACATTTCCCTTTTAATATCCCATATTTTTATTGTAAAACGTGTCAGTGACATAACTGATTAGATTGGAAGACGACTTGCATGAGCGATAAGCAAACTCCTGAAAATGCAGTGGACTATAAAGCCACGCTAAACCTCCCAGGTACTGACTTTGCAATGAAAGCAAATTTGGCAGTACGTGAAGCGAAATGGTTAGAAGAGTGGTATGCCGACAACATTTATCAGCAGATTCGTGAATCGCGTACTGGCAAGAAAAAATACGTGCTTCATGACGGCCCTCCCTATGCAAATGGTCAAATCCATTTGGGTCATGCGGTCAATAAAGTATTAAAAGACATCATCATCAAAAGCCGTGTCATGGATGGTTTTGACGCACCCTATGTACCGGGCTGGGACTGTCACGGTCTGCCAATCGAACTGAAAGTTGAAGAAAAAGTCGGTAAAGTCGGCGTCAAGGTAGATGCCTCTACCTTCCGTAAAGCCTGCCGTGAATATGCCTACACCCAAGTTGAACTGCAAAAGAAAGACTTCGTGCGTATGGGTGTATTCGGTGATTGGAACAACCCTTACCTGACCATGAACTTCAAACAGGAAGCCGACATCGTACGTTCATTGGGTGCGATTGCCAAAGCCGGTCATATCGAGCCGGGTCTGAAACCGGTGAACTGGTGTCTGGACTGTGGTTCATCTTTGGCTGAAGCTGAAGTTGAATATGAAGATAAAAAATCAGATGCCATTGATGTCGGTTTTACGGTGGTTGATTTAGCGGATTTATCTGCACGTTTGGGTGTAACTGTTAGTGATTCAACAGACATCGTCATCTGGACCACCACGCCTTGGACACTACCTGCCAACCAGGCCGTTGCTGTACATGCCGAAATTGAGTATCAACTGGTGAAAGCACGTGGTGACGAAAAAGCAGCACAAAACTTTATCCTGGCCAAAGATCTGGTGGAATCTGCAACTGAGCGTTATGGTTTTACTTCATTCGAAGTAATTGCAAGCTTTAGCGGTAGCAAACTTGAACACCTTGTTCTGCAACATCCTTTAATTAGCGATCGTCAAGTACCAGTGATCTTGGGCGAACACGTGATTGCCACCAGCGGTACCGGTGCAGTTCATACCGCACCCGGCCATGGTGTGGACGACTATAAAGTGGGCTTATTGTACAACTTGAAGGTTGACAATCCAGTCGGCGGAAATGGGGTGTATTTACCGACTTCGCCACTGTTTGCGGGTGAGCACATTTATAAAGCCAATCCACAAATTATTGCGGCGCTGGGTGAAGCCAATAAGCTGTGGGCACATAAGCCAATCAAGCATAGCTACCCACATTGCTGGCGTCATAAAACCCCAATTATCTTCCGTGCCACACCACAATGGTTTATCAGCATGGATGCCAAAGGCCTGCGTCAGGGCGCGTTGAATGCGATTGAAAATGACATCCAATTCGTTCCAGATTGGGGTAAAAACCGAATTCAGGCCATGATCGAAGGTCGTCCGGACTGGTGTATTTCACGTCAACGTACTTGGGGCGTGCCAATTCCGTTCTTCGTACATAAAGACACCAATGAATTGCACCCACGTACACCTGAATTAATCGAAATCGTAGCAAAACTGATTGAACAAGAAGGCATTGATGGTTGGTACAACCGTGATGCATCTGAATTCATCGGTGCGGACGCGGAGCAATACAATGCTGTACGCGATACGCTAGACGTTTGGTTCGACTCTGGTACCACCCATTATGCGGTACTGCGTGAACGTGAAGACTTAACTGATCCTGCTGATTTGTATCTTGAAGGTTCAGACCAGCACCGTGGCTGGTTCCAGTCATCGTTATTGACCTCGATTGCCATCAATGAACGCGCACCGTATAAAGGCTTGCTGACTCACGGTTTCGTGGTCGATGAAAAAGGCCGCAAGATGTCGAAATCAATCGGTAATGTAATCACACCGCAAGACATCATTAAAGATATGGGGGCAGACGGCTTGCGTTTCTGGATCGCCTCTGCGGATTACCGTTATGAAATGACCGCGGGTAAAGAAATCTTTAGCCGTGCATCCGATGGTTATCGTCGTATCCGTAACACCTTGCGTTTCTTGTTAGCGAACTTGAATGGCTTCAAACCTTCAACAGATGCATTACCAGTCGATCAGTTGATTGCACTGGATCAATACATCCTGCAACGTGCAGCGGAAGTTCAGAAAACCGTTCAGCAAGCTTATGAAGATATGAACTTCCATATCGTGACCAGCGCATTAACTAACTTCTGTATCAACGACCTCGGTGGTTTCTACCTCGACATCATCAAAGACCGTCAATACACCACCAAAGCGGACTCAAAAGCGCGTCATTCTGCACAAACTGCGTTGTATCATTTGGTACAGGCCTTTGTGCGCTGGATGGCACCGATCCTGAGCTTTACTGCACAAGAAGCTTGGCCACTTATTCCTGAGCAATCAGAGAAATATGTATTCACCACTGAATGGTATGACATTCCGGTCGCGTCTACAGCCAACGTGATTTCAGAAGCAGAATGGCAAACCCTGATTGCGGTGAAGTCGGCCGTGAACAAGTTTATTGAAACTGCACGTGGTGCCAAAACAGTCGGCTCGAACCTGTCGGCGAAAGTTGAACTGTGGGCAACTACAGAACTGAAAACCGTACTTGACCGTCTCGATGATGAATTACGCTTCGTTCTGATTACCTCGCAAGTGATCGTGAACGAGTTTGAGGCTACACAAGGTGAAGCCTCAGATCTTGAAGGGCTTAACGTGAAAGTCTCTGCGGCAGATGGCGAGAAATGTGTACGCTGCTGGCACGTGCTTCCGGATGTAAATACACATAGCTCACATCCAGGACTCTGTGGCCGTTGTATTATTAACCTTCCTACAGGCCAAGGCGAAGAGAGAAAATATGCCTAATACCCAGACTAAAAAGGGCTTATTCCAGTTCTATCCACATAATTTATGGTGGATTGGGCTGGCCATTGTGGCGATCATTCTGGATCAATGGACCAAATGGATTGCAGTGACGAATCTGAACTATGCAGATCCTATCCCTGTGCTGCCCTTTTTAAATTGGACACTATTGCATAACTATGGCGCTGCCTTTAGTTTTCTGTCCGATGCGGGTGGTTGGCAACGTTATTTCTTTACTTCACTGGCAGGGATTGTGTCTGTGATCTTTGTTTTTTGGCTGATGCGTATGCCAAAAAACATGAAGGTTTTACCGCTAGCAATTGCCCTGATTTTGGGTGGTGCAATCGGTAATTTAATCGACCGGGTCAGTCTCGGCTATGTGGTCGATTTTATTCATGTGTATTACCAGAACAGCCACTTCCCTGCTTTCAATATCGCAGACAGTGCCATCACGCTTGGCACTATTCTGATGCTAATTGATACCTTTTTCTTAGAAAAACATCGAATTCAACGGGCGCAAGCACAACATGACTGATTTTATTCATCCTAATGAAGAAACCCGGGTTGCAGACGGCTCTAAGGTCGAGCTGCACTTTTCTGTCGCGATCGAAAATGGCGTAGAAATTGACAATACTCGTAGCCGTGAAGCACCAGTCAGCCTCACGATTGGCGATGGCAATTTATTACCGGGCTTTGAAAAAGCACTGTTTGGTTTACGTGCCGGTGACCGTCGTACCGTAAGTCTGCCTCCGGAAGATGCTTTTGGTCCGTGGAATCCGGAAAACATCCAGAAGTTCGATACGGTGAAGTTTGGAGAACGTCCGATCGAGGGTCACATGATCGAGTTTGAAGACAAAGCCAAGGCGACTTTGTATGGTGTGGTACGTTCAGTCAATGATGACATCACCGAAGTGGACTTTAACCATCCACTGGCAGGCAAGAACATCACCTTTGAAGTGGAAATCTTTAAAGTAACCCCTGCCGGTCAGCAAGGCCTAAAGTTGATGTAAAACATCTGCTAATCGCATGATTTTTAAAAGCTCCTTCGGGAGCTTTTTTATGCTCAGGATACAAATCATCTCTAGTCACCTCTCTGAAATCTGATTAATTTAATTGGATGATAAGAAACCCAGAAAGGAATAGGCATGAAAATTTATATTGTGGTCGGCAGTGTACGTGAGGGGCGTACCGCGCTTAAAGTGGCGCACTGGGTACTGCAGGAAATTAAAAGCTATGGTTTTAGTACGCTTGAAATTGAAATTGTCGATTTAAAAGAATGGGCTCTTCCACTCTTTAGCGGTGCTCATCCGCCACTGACCGGGATCTATGATCAGCCCAAACAGCAAGACTGGGCAGACAAAATTGCGCGCGGCGATGCCTTTATTTTTATCACACCTGAATATAATCATGGCTACAGCCCTGCGCTAAAAAATGCGCTGGATTACCTCGCCAAGGAATGGCAAGGCAAACCGGCAGCCTATATTGGTTATGGTGTCACCAACGGTTCACGTTCAATAGACCAGATTCGTCAGGTCGGGACTCAACTTGGACTGATCGATACCAATGCCGTGATTGAAATCCGTGACATCTTCGCAAGAAATAAGGATTATTCGTTCCAGGGCAATGAATTTGATACTAAAAATCTAAAAGTAGTGGTGGATAAATTAATTCAGTATGTCAGTGCTTGAGACTTTAGCCGACAGCATCGTAGGTTTTCGCCTACAGCGACCGCTGCATTTAGCGGCTATGTACTACGCTTAGTTAGGACTATAGTCACTACATAGACAGACAGGACGTCTGCAAAGCGATACGACAACAATAACAAGCGCAAATCAACAGGACGTTGACAGATTAGACAGGAGTCAGATCTGAGAAGCAAATCCAGAAAAGCCTCAACAGGATGTTGAGGCTTTTTTGTTTTAAAGCTTAGATCCTGCTCAAACTAAAATATTCAGGTTGGGTTTAATGATTGATTTAATAAAAACGATGGACTGCTGCTTTGGTTAAATAGTCATTCTTTCACTGCTATTTTTGAAATTCACCTGTCAGCTTTGACCTACAATCGATGCAGTCAAATGCCCTATTGGGCTGCACTACTTCGGGCTATATTCGAGTCATACCAAGACAGGCAGTCTTGTCAGAAAAATAAAAAGATTTACAAAGCAGGATGCTGATCGGTATAACAGACATTATACCTTTGCCAGAATATGAAAAGGCCTTCACAGGATGTCGAGGCCTTTTTCTTTCATATCAGGATCATCTTAAAAAAAAATTTATTCAGATCGTCAGCAGATCATGAGCATTCTGCCTCGCTCGATATTTCATGTCCAAATGCAGCCTTTCAAACAAAGGATTAAGGTGCGGTCATTTTTAATAACTTGGCTTGCGTGCCATCCTGAATTATCCAAAGCGTACCATCACTGGCCTGAATCGCGCCACGAATCCGCTCCTTCATATCCACACGCTGGACTTCTTTGACCGGATTCTGTGTCGTATCCACAATCACAAGCGCCTTGGAAGACAAACCAGTCGTGATCGCTTTATTTTTCCATTGTGGAAATACATTTCCTGTATAAAACAACAGATCTGAAGGAGAAATGACCGGCGTCCAATCCAGTGCTGGCGCTTCAAATTCCGGGCGAGTAGCATGGTCGGGAATGGGCTTGCCATCATAATGATCACCATTTGACACCACTGGATAGCCATAATTTTTAGCTTTGATGATCTTATTCAGCTCATCCCCACCTTTGGGACCCATTTCAATCACCCAGAACTGCCCCTGTGGATCAAAAGCCATGCCTAAAGGATTGCGGTGTCCAAGACTCCAGATCTGCTGGGCAATTTTACCCTGATTCATAAAAGGATTATCAGCAGGAATTGAACCGTCATCATTTAAACGAATAATTTTACCGGCATTGGACTGCATATCCTGTGCTGGAGTAAATTGCTGCCGTTCCCCTGAACCGATCCAGAGCTTGCCATCCGGTCCAAATACAATCCGGTGTGCATAATGTCCCTGCCCTGAAAATTTAGGGACTTGAGTCCAGATCCGTTCAATTTGAGTCAATTGAGGGGCAGTCTGGTTTAAATCCAGTTTGCCACGGATCACCACTGCGCCATAGCCACCCTGACCTTGTTCAGCATAGCTGAGATAGACCCACTGATTGTTTGCAAAATCCGGATGTAAAGCGACTTCACCCAAGCCTCCTTGGCCACCATAGGCAACTTGAGGAATACCTTTAACTTCGACTTTCTGCTTGGTACGTGGATCAAAAAGTTGTAATTTTCCTTTACGTTCGGTAATCAGTAAACGGCCATCTTTGAGTGATGCAATTGCCCACGGCTCATTAAATTGTGCCACCTGTGCGATCTTATATTTTTGTACATTTGAGGCTGTAGCTTCAGATTTAGAAGATGAGGTGGAAGCCTCTTGAATACTGCCAGAAGATGAGTTATCGGCATGACAGGCAGTCAATGCCAAAGCACAACAACTGAGTAAAATTTTTATTTTAAATTGCGCTACCATCATCCTCTCCACGCTTTTTTATTCTCTAAATTAATATCACAATACACAAGTCTTCACAGAAATTCAGCATAGAAAAGTAAACAGATATATTTGCAGCAACAGCAGAGACTCGTTTTATAGTATTTGAATGGCTTTGATTTTACTTTTGGATCTAGCATCTAAATACCTGCCCCAATTTCATCTACTTATAATATTATCCCGCGCACAAAAAAACACCCCCAACTGTTAAGTTGGGGGTGTTTCGAATAATGAGCTGGCGATGACTTACTCTCACATGGGTAACCCCACACTACCATCAGCGCAAAGAGGTTTCACTTCTGAGTTCGGGAAGGGATCAGGTGGTTCACTCTTGCTATTGT
>NZ_VPEC01000034.1:0-22561 GCF_013417355.1 Acinetobacter sp. YH12255 | reverse complement strand
GAAATTCATGCACGTGTAGCAGTCCTCAACAGATTTACGGAATTAGGTCGACCACTTACCCAAGTTACGCCTTAAATTTGGCTCAATTAGGGGCGCTTTGCATTTCAAATCTTTGTGCAACAAAGCCCTGAGAAAATAAAGGAAAAAGAACTAAATGAATTTTTAGCTTTAGTTAAACGCTACTTATAACTTTAAAGCACAGTCTTTTAAATAAAAAACTGTGTGCGCACCTATTAATGACAGTGGTAATCACCAGTTTTACTGTTGGTATGACAACCCTGTGAGTTCGTTCCCCCAGAATGAGCATTCGCATAGGTAAATGACATGCCTATAAAGCATATTAATAAAATTCTTTTCATCTTAATCCCTCTCAAATAATTAGAATATCAACTGTATGATATTTAATAAAAGCCAACATGGCTTAGACTATTTCCAAATATATAAAGTAAAGCCAACAAAACTTTAAATGTATATAAAAAATGGTTAAATAATTGCAAGGGGGGCTTTAAAACGTTTTAATCGTAAAGCATTTCCTAGTACAAATATTGACGAGAGAGCCATTGCACCAGCAGCAAATACAGGAGAAAGTAGCAGTCCAAATTGCGGATAAAGTACACCTGCTGCAATAGGAATCAGAGCTGCATTGTAAACAAATGCCCAAAATAAATTTTCACGAATATTGGTTATAGTCGCTTTGCTTAAAGCGATAGCATTTGGCACTCCTTTCAGGTTGCCAGACATCAAAACCACATCAGCAGCTTCAATAGCTACGTCTGTACCTGTACCTATTGCTAAACCAATATCTGCTTCTGCAAGTGCAGGGGCATCATTAATGCCATCTCCAACATATGCGAGTTTACCATATTGATTTTTTAATTTTTTAACGGCCTCTATTTTACCTTCTGGTAAGACTTCTGCAATAACCTCATCAATACCTAGTTTTTTTGCAATCGCTTGAGCTGTATGACGGTTATCACCTGTAATCATGGCAACCTTTAAACCTAACTGATGTAACGCTTCAATTGCAGCAAATGTTGATTCTTTAATTGGATCTGCTACAGCAATAATGGCAGCAAGTTTCTGGTCAATCGCAACATAGAGAGGGGTTTTTCCTTCTTCTCCCAAACGATCCGAAAATTGAGAAAAAACATTAGGATTCAAACCTAGTTTTTCCATATATCGATCTGCACCAATATGAACCAAATGTTCAGACACCGTTGCTTCTATTCCATAGCCCGTGACTGACTTGAAATCAGCAACAGGAGACAGGATTAATTCCTTATCTATAGCGGCTTGTACAATTGCTCGAGCAATAGGATGCTCAGACTTTGATTCAACGGCTGCCATCAGTGAAAGTACGGTATTGTATTCAAAACCTTCTAAGACATGCAGATCGGTTAAAATTGGTTTCCCTTCAGTCAGAGTCCCTGTTTTATCAACTGCAACCACTTTAGTTTCTTTGAGCAGCTGTAAAGCTTCACCTTTACGAAATAAAACCCCCATTTCAGCACCCCGCCCAGTTCCCACCATGATTGATGTAGGCGTTGCAAGTCCCATCGCACAAGGACATGCAATAATGAGTACAGCAACCGCGTTCACTAAACTAAAAGTTAGGGCTGGTTCAGGGCCGAAGATAAACCACGTAAGAAAAGTTAAAAGAGAGAGACCCATTACTACAGGTACAAACCGCATGGTAATTTTATCAACCAATGCCTGAATAGGCAGCTTGGAACCCTGTGCCTGTTCAACCATTCGGATGATTTGAGAAAGCACTGATGAACTACCAACAGAGGTGGCTTTGATATTTAAGCTGCCACTTTGGTTAATTGTTCCTCCTACCACAGTAGAGCCTATCGTTTTTTCAACGGGCATAGGCTCGCCAGTAATCATGGATTCATCAATAAAACTTTGGCCGTGAATAACTTCACCATCGACAGGGATACGCTCACCTGGTCTAATCTCTACAATCGTTCCTGTTTGAACTTCGGCAATCGGAACTTCTATCACCTGATTATTGAGCTGTATTCTGGCAACTTTAGGCTGCATTCCAACTAGATGTTGAATTGCTAAAGACGTTCGGCCTTTTGCCTTGGCTTCAAAAAATCTACCTAATAGAATTAAAGTGATAATAACCGCTGCAGCTTCATAATAAACATTGACCGTGCCTTGTGGCAGGACACTTGGAAAGAAAGTAGCAACCACTGAATAAAGATAAGCAGCCAATGTTCCTACAGCTACCAAGGAATTCATGTCTGGTGCTAAGCGGAATAAACTTGGGATGCCCTTTTTAAAGAAGCGTCGGCCTGGAAAAATTAATGCTACTGTGGTCAAGAAAAATTGCATTAACCAGCTATTTTGTTGGCCAATGTTATCCATCATAAACGTATGAAAGGCGGGAATCAGGTGTGATCCCATTTCTAAAATAAAAACGGGTAGAGTCAATAAGACTGACAAAATTAAATCTTTTTTAAGTTTTTCTAATTCAATATTTTTTTTATCTTGAAAGCTTTCCGTAGTTTGATGAACTGACTTTGCTTCAAACCCTGCTTTGGTGACAGCCTGAATTAACGAGTCACGAGTGACAGATGAGCTTGCCTGAATAGTCGCTTTTTCAGTAGCCAGATTTACATGAGCTGATTCCACACCCTCAACAGATTTTAAGGCCTTTTCTACTCGACCTACACAAGAAGCACATGACATACCCTCAATCGTAAGCTCTATTGGTTGCAGCGCTTCCACTTCGTAGCCTGCTTTTTCTACGGCTTTAATTAAAGTAGCGCGATCAAGTGGTTGATGCGCATAAATGACTGCTTTTTCGGTAGCCAGATTTACATGAGCCGATTCAACACCCTCAACAGATTTTAAAGCTTTTTCCACACGGCCTACACAAGAAGCACATGTCATCCCCTCAATCTCTAATGTTTCACTGTAGTGTGGCGTATCAGTCATTTCGGTACTCATATACGATCTCTATCATTTAGATATGCTGAGTTCTATATGCGAAGATCAGCTCGAACCAAGATTAGGGGGAATTCAGGGATTACTTTTATTTCAAGCAAGTACAGGTTTTATCTGTACGATGAGGAAAATAAGAGAGAGTAAAAGTGGTAAGGAATTCCCACTGTTACTCTAACAGAGATTAAGCAGGATCAGCTGTAAATCCACGCTCACTGAGAGTGGCAATGACTTGATCCTGACTCACCGTTGTATTGATTTCAACAATACGGTTTTGTAAATCAATATCGAGTGAGGCATTCGAGTCGAGCTCTTTAATTGCGGTAGTAATGCCGCGTGCACAACCACCACAAGTCATATTAGCGATGTGAAATTTCATATGTTGCTCCTTTTTAACAAAACATTTGTTTAAAACATTAGAACAGTAACTCTAAACTTTCACCATACAACCAGCCTTTTTCTGAATCAGTTACTCGCTGTAACTTGGTCTGTTTACAACCTTACAGTTTTCTTCAGAGTATTCCAAAGAAGAGTGTTCTAATGACTACAGTAAAAGTACTTAACCAACATTAATGTGACTTTAAAATGACATTTTTGTCATCTACGATCACTCTGAAATTTATAAGAATAGTTATTTCAATCAATGGTAGTGAACTGAATAGATGAGACCGTTATGGGTTGAAGATAAGCTAAAAACCGGTGACTACCTTTATGTATAATGCCTCATGATGCGATTTTACTGTTCTGATTGTCGTAAGTTGACAGTCCAGTAGAAACTTTATTGCTCAGCTACAAAAGATAAATGCAGTAATGTTAAATTTCCTCAATTCCCTTATTTTGAAATTCTCTTATTCAATACCCACGACAGTGGTTATATAGCCTGTTGTTAATAGAATTGATAGACCTAATAACATCTCAAATAAAATGGCATGACTAAGGTGTTTAGCGAATTTAGGATATTGAAGACGCGGGGTGAAATACCATTTGTTGAAGGCAGCTAAAAGTAGAATACCTATAACAAAAAACATTTTAACCATGAAACCATAGCCATATGCAGTATTGATTAAGGTATTAAAATCTTTAATTAAAAGAAGAGCTACACTAGCGCCACAGGCGATTAATATCCCAACAATGAAAGCAGCAATACGTCCAAATACATGCATGCGATCTTTTAAAGGTAAACCACTTATTTCCCGGCTGGTTTTCCATAACGGATATAAAGACCCCATCCATAACGACATAACTAGAATATGGATTGATAATAAAATTTGAGCAAGTAAGGTTAAATTAGCGACATGTCCGAGCTGGGAAAAACTAAAAATAATCGGGAGAAGTAAAACACAAAATATTGAACTTTCAATTATAGAAAAATGACCTTTGTTCCTGTTAAGTTTAACCACCATGAGAAGAAGTAAAAGAGCAAAACTAATAGAACGAAGAACGTATATATACCCCGTCGGAGTATTAACCAATATATTAATATACGTGGGGTCCACCATACCTGTAATACCAGTATTGGCAAAACTACCAATCAGAATAAAAAATCCCAAGGTACTGGAAATTAGGCCTAATCCAGCGCCAATTGTAATATATTTAAGAATCGATTCTTTTAGTTCAAGATATTGTCTAAGTAAAAAATAGCAAAAGGCTCCACCAACGACAAAAGCTACACTTAAATATAAAATAACCTTAGTTAACCAAGTGGCCCACATCCAATATTCAGAAATCATTATTTTTGTCCATTCTAGAACAACATGCCAGCACCTCACTGACATGTTGAAAGGTAATCAATTCTTATTTAGTTGATTTGATAGTGAAACTATATTCACCATTCATGTTGTGACCATCTTTCCCCATTGTTGTCCAGACAACGGTATATTTACCTTTTTTCAGTTTCGGAAGAGCGACATCAAAGGATTTCTTTAAGTCATGAGTAACTTCATATTTTAAAGGAACATCTCTTCGCTGAGCATCCAGTAACTTAATATTCATCAACATAACCTCTGCACCAAAGTTAAGGGTCAAGTTCTTTGGTTGACTAAGGATAGATGCATTTTCCGCAGGAATCGCACTCACTAAACTCACATGAGCGAACGTAGTTGTAGTAGCCACAATCATCGTTGCAGCTACTACAACATTACGTAGAGCAGTCATTTTATTTTGAAATAATTTCATTTACGTTTCCTCTTGATTCGTTAGTTCATTAGAGATGACTTTATAAAATCTATATTTAATGAGACCACATCATCTCCTCTTATATTTCAATTATTAGTGAGAGACAGAAACAGAGCGATGACTTCAAAATTACATTTTTGTCATTTTTAAAATTTAAAATCTTTAACTATTAAAATAATCTTATTGAAAAATAATGATCATTTAACAAACAAATTATGTAGGTGGTTGATTTATGAAATGTAGTAATCATTTTGTCTAAGAAAATAGTAGCTATTTAATTTTTTATATTTTAGTTTAAATATAAACATGTTATGTTTAATTTGATCTAATATAAATTTGTGGGCTAAGCACATGACTCAAACACGTCCAAGAATGACCAAATTATTTGAACAGCTTGGTTTAGCTTCTACTGAAGAAGCAATTGCAAAATTCATAGAGAGCCATCAGCTAGCTGGAGATGTTTTTTTAACACAAGCAATTTTTTGGACTGATGCTCAACGTCATTTTTTAGAAGAAAAACTACACTCTGATGGTGAATGGACGACAGTGATTGATCAATTAAATGAGTCTTTACATGAAAATTCAGTAAAATAATTTTCCGTTAGTATTAAGGATCTACATTCTTCCCTGCATTGAATACAACTCATTCATACAGTAGTACTGTTTTGGAGATGGAATCTCTATTATATAAGTAGTAGATTCCTTACTCTGAAATTTGGATTATAAACCCTAATATTAAAAATAATCTTCTTTACCTTCTATCTAATAAATATACCAATAAGTTTAATAATTAAATTATCCACCCTTTTTTCTATAAAAAACTATTTTGATCAACTGTATTTTTTCTTTAAAGGAATAACAGTGTAAATTACATTAAGAATGTGTCTCTAACTAGCCTTGGAGTCATCTAATCATTTCATTTTTATTTTTTTAAGCACATAAAATCATAACAACTTTAATAGTTTTAAAAGATTAATATTAAATAAAATTTTTGTCATCTCAGCATAGACTATATATTTCGAGAAGATCTCAAAATTACATTTTTGTCATTTTTAAAAATAATTAATTAATAGTGCTAAAATTTTTAAGAGAGACAGAGAATAACCAAAAATTTCATCAGTTTAGTAGTCAAATTCCTAGACTCTGTTCAGTACTAAAACATAGCTTTTACTTCCAAATTATTTAAAGGAAAAAATTATGATGAAATTCAAAAACATTTTTTTGGGCTTATGTATCGCAGCCGCGTCATTGAATACATTTGCACAGCAATCCGATGAACACAAAGATCACCACCCTGAAAAAACAGCACCATCTGCAGTAACAATTAAGCAAACAGTTACCAGCACCACTGCTACAGATAAAATGGCTGCAATGGATCAACACATGAAGGCGATGCAAGCCATGCATGAGAAGATGATGGCTGCAAAAACCCCACAAGAACGTCAGAAACTTATGGCTGAGCACATGAAACTCATGCAAGGAGGTATGAGTATGATGAAACAGATGGGCAGCCAAAGCATGAATGCAAATATGGCTGACCGTCAGCAGATGATGGAAAAACGTATGGACATGATGCAATCCATGATGCAGATGATGATGGACTGTATGCCTCCGTCAGCAACTAAATAGTTACCCATGAATTAGGGGAAAGCACCATGAATCACCAACACCAAGAAAATAATTCAGTACCTAACTTCTGGTCTACACGTTATGCCATTGGTCTAATCGTGCTGGGTGGTATCGCAGCTTATTTTCTATTAACGGAACATTTAGCCCACGTTATCGGTGCTTTGCCTTATTTATTCCTTTTAGCGTGTCCACTGATGCATATTTTTATGCATGGTGGTCATGGGCATAACCACTCGCAGCAAAAAAAATCCGATATATCTGATAACAAAAAATAGCTCTTATCAGGAGATCCATCATGAATCATGCGGAATCGGCTTATGGTTTATGGACGCTGGTTATCATTAACTCAGCAGTTTTTATCATGTTCGCTTTCAGTTTTTTTAGACCTTCCACTGCGCGCGATTGGCGTACATTTGGGGCCTTTTCGGCTTTTATCATTGCTCTATTTGTCGAAATGTATGGTTTTCCTTTAACCATTTACCTGTTATCTGGTTGGCTTCAAACTCGCTTCCCTCAACTTGACTTACTTTCTCATAATGCAGGTCACTTGTGGTCAACGCTATTAGGTGAAAAAGGTGATCCACATTTTGGCATTTTGCATATCGCCAGTTACGTTTTCTTGGGCTATGGATTTTACCTGTTATCAACGTCATGGCACGTGCTGTACAACGCGCAACGTCAGCATTCTTTAGCGATCACAGGCCCTTATGCACGTATACGTCACCCACAATACGTGGCTTTTGTGATGATCTTGCTGGGTTTTTTATTGCAATGGCCAACTTTACTGACACTGATTATGTTTCCAATCCTACTCTTAATGTACAGCCGCTTGGCAATTAAGGAAGAGGCTGAAATGAGTAAACAGTTTGGCGCTGTCTATGACAGCTATGCTCAACAGACTCCGAGATTTATTCCAAAATTCGGCCATAAAACCACTTTTCCATAAGAGAATTATTTATGTCAGATCAAAAAAATCATAACCAGGACCATATGGCACAGGCTACAACAGACGTACTGAAAGACCCAGTCTGTGGTATGACCGTCACTGAAGAATCGAAATACCATGAGGAATTTAAGGGGAAAACTTACTTTTTTTGCAGTGATAAATGTCAATCAAAGTTTCATAGCAGCCCGGTGCAATATATCGCTAAACCCGCAACGACGACTGCCGATGCACATACACAGCATCATCAGACTACTCAATCCGTTAATGATGCAAGCACAACAGGCACGACCATCTATACTTGCCCAATGCATCCAGAAATTAGACAGGATCATCCTGGAAACTGTCCTAAATGCGGAATGACACTGGAACCACTCATTCCCGAGTTAGAGGAAGATGAGAATCCTGAGTTACGTGATTTCCGTCGACGCTTCTGGTGGACACTGCCACTCACCATAGTCGTGACTTTTTTGGCAATGTTTGGCCATCAACTGAACCTGTTCGACATGGCAGTTCAGAGCTGGATTGAATTAGTGTTGTCACTCCCAATTGTACTGTGGGCAGGTTGGCCATTTTTTTCCCGTGGTTGGCAATCGGTTGTGAATCGCAGCCCAAACATGTGGACCCTGATCGGTCTAGGTACAGGGGCTGCTTTTATTTACAGTGTGGTTGCGACCATTGCACCACAAATCTTTCCAGACTCATTTATCTCCATGGGTCGTGTCGCTGTTTACTTTGAAGCTTCAGCGGTCATCATTTCTTTGACCCTACTGGGGCAAATACTGGAATTAAAAGCACGTTCGCAAACTTCTGCTGCAATTAAGTCACTCCTCGGACTTGCTCCTAAAACAGCTCGCCGAATCCTGCCCGATGGAACTGAGGAAGATGTTCCTCTGACTCATGTCCATGTAGGAGATTTACTCAGAATTCGCCCAGGTGAAAAAGTTCCTGTGGATGGTGTAGTCACTGAAGGAAGCAGTTCAGTAGATGAATCAATGCTGACAGGCGAACCTTTACCAATCACTAAACGCGTCGGCGACAAAGTCATTGGAGCTACCCTGAATACCAATGGTTCATTGATCATGCGTTCAGAGAAAATTGGTTCAAGCACCATGTTGGCTCAGATCGTACAGATGGTGGCGCAAGCTCAACGCTCGAGAGCACCCATGCAACGTATGGCTGATCAGGTAGCAGGTTGGTTCGTAATGGCTGTAGTGGCTATTGCCTTACTTACCTTCTTTGGATGGGGACTGTTCGGCCCAGAAGAGTCGAGCTGGGTTTATGCATTAATCAATGCTGTGGCAGTACTGATTATTGCCTGTCCTTGCGCACTGGGCTTGGCAACCCCAATGTCTATCATGGTTGCGACGGGTCAAGGTGCCACCCATGGTGTGCTATTCCGTGATGCGGCGGCCATTGAGAATCTGCGCAAGATTGACACACTAATCATCGATAAAACAGGTACGTTGACTGAAGGACGCCCTGCATTCGACCGTGTAGTAGCTGCAGCAGGGTTCGAGGAATCTGAAGTATTACGTCTGGCCGCTAGCCTGGATCAAGGCAGTGAACATCCGCTAGCTGATGCGATTGTAAATGCAGCACACGAACGTGGCCTGTCTCTTGAAACACCAGACAATTTTGAATCAGGCTCTGGGATCGGTGTTCGAGGTCAAGTGGGCGATCGTCAGTTAGCTTTGGGCAACACGGCACTGATGGAACAATTGGGTATCTCCGTACAATCTCTGATTCCGCAAGCCGAAGAGCTGCGTTCGGAAGGGGCAAGTGTCATGCATCTAGCCATCAATGGTGAATTGGCCGGCCTGCTTGCAGTATCTGATCCCATCAAAAAAAGTACTCCTGAAGCTCTTACCACCCTGAAGGAAGCTGGACTACGTATCGTAATGGCAACGGGAGATGGTCTCACCACTGCCCGTTCAGTCGGAGCACGTCTGGGAATCGATGAGATACATGGTGAAGTCAAACCCGCAGATAAACTCGAACTTGTCAGCAAATTGCAGAAGCAAGGTCGCATCGTGGCAATGGCCGGCGATGGAATCAATGATGCACCTGCACTAGCCAAGGCTGATGTCGGTATCGCTATGGGTACCGGGACTGATGTCGCAATGAATAGTGCTCAAGTTACCCTGGTCAAGGGAGATTTACGCGGTATCTCGGTTGCCCGTTCACTCTCGGAAGCTACTGTCAGCAACATGAAACAGAACCTCATGTTTGCTTTCCTTTACAATGCCTTGGGTATCCCAATAGCAGCTGGCGTACTCTACCCATTTACAGGTTGGTTGTTGTCACCCATGATTGCGGCCTTGGCCATGAGTTTTAGCTCCGCTTCAGTGATCACGAATGCCCTTCGCCTGCGACATAAAAAGCTATGATAGAGAGTCCTTTTCTTCCACCAGATGTATCAGGCCTAGTTGCAGCACTTGCCATCGGCCTGCTCATTGGTTTAGAACGAGGATGGAATGATCGTGAACTGCCAGAAGGCAGCCGAGTAGCAGGCCTACGTACCTTCACATTGACAGGATTACTCGGAGGAGTGCTGGGTCATCTACAGCCAAACTTTGGGCCTTGGCCACTAGTCGCAGCCGTATTAGGGCTTTCCCTTTTACTTACGGTATCCTACGCGCGTACCGCAAAAATTTCCGGTAATTTAAGCGCTACCACGACGATCGCGATGCTGTTGACATTAGTTCTAGGTGCATATGCATCCCATGGTAATGTTACTTTAGCATTAACAGCGGCTGTCATCGTGGCTGTATTTTTGGATCTCAAGCCAACCTTACATGGTTGGTTACGCTTGATCGAACATCGTGAATTAACCGCATCTCTACAGTTACTGGTACTTTCTGTCGTTATATTACCTTACTTACCCAATACGGGTATGGGACCTTTTGCTGCATTAAATCCTTACCAGTTATGGTGGGCAGTGATCCTGATTGCCGGACTCTCTCTGGCAGGTCATTTTGCCATGCGGCTCACCGGTTCAGAAAGAGGCATACTCTGGACAGGTCTATTGGGTGGTTTGGCATCTTCTACAGCTGCAACTGTCGCACTGGCACGCTATACACGCCAGCACCCCGTCATGGTCAGTGCTGCTATTTCTGGAACATTGGCTGCCTGTGGCATCATGTTTTTTCGTATGGCTGTACTGATAGGCGTCATTGAACCCGCACTTCTAAGCACTTTTGGTGGTGCAATGATGATTGCGGGAATCCTTTTGCTGGGTATGGCACTGTGGAGACAACGCCAAATTACCAGCGCTGAAAACAACGATCGAACAATAGAAGCAATGGCTCCTTTTGATCTTGGGACAGCATTCAGCTTCGCTGCTTTCCTTTCTGTCATGGCAGTCTTGGTTCCGGCAGCAAAACAATGGTTGGGCACCAGCGGCATCTTCGTACTATCGACTATTTCCGGGCTAGCAGACGTAGATGCTATTTTAGTCTCACTTGCCCGCCTGCATAGTACTGAAGGCTTAACAACAAATGTGGCTGCTGTCGCGCTAGGGCTGGCCACACTGAGCAACATGTTAAGCAAAGCGACAATTGCATGGATGACAGGGGGGGCACAGTTTGGCCGAGCCATCATAATTGGCTACACAATTGCCATGATAGGTGCTGGCGTAGCTCTGGCTCTCAGTTTGAGCTTTATGTAAGGTCAACTCGGGTAAATGGAGGATGTTCAAAAAATGAGTTAAAACGATTCCCCTTGCATGGATTCACTTTGAAAAACAATGGTAAAAATGATTCGACCATTGAGGGATTCAGCCTGGATGGTCGCCCCAAGCATATCAAGAATAGATTTTGTTATGGCAAGCCCTAAGCCGGTTCCTTCTTCTGTTCTTTGCCTAGACGCATCTGTTCGATAAAAACGATCAAATAATCTGGATAGTTGTTCAGGAGAGATTTCAGGGCCTTCATTTTCAATTGAAAATATTGTGTTATCTAAATTCTGTTGAAGTTTTATCCGTATTGTAGAATTCTTGTTTCCATATTTAACTGCATTAGACAATAGATTGCTGAGTGCGCGACGTAACATAGCAGGATCACCTTTTACATTGCCAGATCCTGTTTGTTGAAGTGTCATATTTTTTTCGGCAGCGAGAGCGTCATAGAAATCAAATAAAGCGGTAACTTCTTTAACAAGGTCAATATTCTGTAAGTTCTGTAAATTTAAGCCATGTTCTGCTTTTGCCAAGAAAAGCATATCGGACATCATTCGAGCCAAACGTTCAAATTCTTCTAAATTAGAAAATAGTATTTCTTGATAAGTACCAATATCTCGGTTACGGGCGAGACATACTTGAGTTTGGGTCATTAAATTATTAATCGGTGTTCTAATTTCATGTGCTAAATCAGATGAAAAATCGGAAAGTTTTTCTAAAGCTGACTCTAGTCTGTCCAGCATAGCATTGAAGGCGATTGCCAATGATTTTAGTTCGGTTGGTGTATGCTCAACTTCTAAACGTTCTGAAAGATGTTGAGCAGAAATTCCTTCTGCGACCTTAGCCATTTTTTGCACGGGTCTTAAACCTCTCCAGGTTGCAAACCAACCTAAAAACATTAAACAAATTGTACCAGCCAAACCAATATACAAAAGTTGACGCTTAAAATCTTTTAGAAAATGTAGATGTTCTGATGTATCGATCCCAACAATAATTTGTACAGATTGTATTTCAGAATTTCTATTTATACCTGTAGTGTAGATCATGCCACGATAGGTCTTATTTTGAACTTGCCATTTAATCCATGAATTATTTGCTGACTTGATTAAATTTTGAGTATTAATGATTGAGGATGCTGAACTAAATAAAATTTGGCCTGTCGGTCGTTCTATTTGGACCATAAGATCATGGTGTCCAACTAACGCATCTCTTAAATAAAGATTAAGTTCTGGAGAATTTTTAGGATGCTGTTGGAGAAGATTCTGAATAAGCTGGATTTTACCTTCTAATTGGGTACGGTCTTGAGTTTCAAAATGATGCATTACTAATTTATTTATGAACAAACCCATAATAATTAGAATGAAAATAGTAGATAATGAGAAAATGATACCGATCCGGAAACTGATCGCTCTGAATAAATTATTATTCATCCTCTACCTCTAGTACATACCCCATTCCTCGAATATTCTGAATTAATTTGGGAGTAAAGTTACTGTCAACTTTACTTCTTAATCGTTTAATAGCGACTTCAACGACATTCGTATCACTATCAAAATTCATATCCCAAATTTGAGAAGCAATCAGCGCTCTTGGTAAAATTTCACCTCGTCTACGCATAAAAAGTTCCATAAGCGCGAATTCTTTTGCCGTCAGATCAATGCGTTGACCCGCTCGCGTTACCCGACGTTTTCTCAAATCAAGTTCTAAATCAGCAATCTTAATAATATTACTATCTTCTCTTTGCTGCCCTCGTCTAAGGAGAGTTTTGATTCGAGCAAGAAGCTCTGCAAAAGCAAAAGGCTTTATTAAATAATCATCAGCGCCTAACTCTAGACCTTTTACTCGATCTTCTATCTGATCTCTGGCTGTTAAAAATAGAATGGGCATTGTTTTACCGCTGCTACGAATATCATTGATAATATTCCAACCATTTAGTCCAGGTAACATCACGTCTAAAATAATTAAGTCATACTCTTCAGAAAGAGCTTGATGTTTACCCGTTAACCCATCTGTAACCCAGTCCGTAATATAGCCAGCTTCGGATAAACCTTGCTTGAGATAATCACCAGTTTTTTGTTCATCTTCAACTAATAGTATTCTCATCTCAGAATCCTAAGTTATTCATTAAAACTATAATAACGTTATAAAACATCTGATCGAGATAGATTACAAAAATGTCATTTTCAAGTCACTTAGATGTTCAGTGCTTCACTTTAGTGTAGTAGCAAGAAATTAACTTTTAGAGAAACTTATGAAAACTGTAGTGCGTCGTAGTCTAACAATTTTAATGTGTGCTGGAACTTTAATTGCTGGTACTCAATCTTGGGCAAAAGATGTATCAACCTCAAGTGCCACTAAAACGGTAAAAGCACAGAAACCTTGTACAAAACCTTGTAAAATGGAAAAAGATGACAAGACTCAGCAAGATCATAGTCAACATCAGTCTCCTAACTCATCTGACATGTCAAAAATGGATCATTCCATGATGAATATGGACCATTCTAAAATGGATCATTCAAAGATGAATATGGACCATTCTAAAATGGATCATTCAAAGATGAATATGCCTAGTAGCAATAAATAATTTTATAAATAGCGAGAAAGAAGTATTAAAGTTTATACTAAATATTTGCTTTATTACTTCAATCTTGATCTTTCTAAAGGTGAGATAGAATGTCAAAAAAGTTAAGTCATATACTCTTAATTGGAGTTGGTTTATTTTCATCAACTTGGGTAATGGCGGCAGTTAAAGAATATGATTTAACGATCGCGGAACAGACTGTAAATATTACAGGAAAACCGCTAAAGAGAATTACCGTTAATGGTAAATTCGTTGCCCCTCTTCTTGAATTTGAAGAGGGAGATGATGCCGTTATTCGTGTTCATAATAAGCTAAAAAATCAGGACTCTTCAATTCATTGGCATGGATTGATATTACCCGGAATCATGGATGGTGTACCAGGGTTCAACCAGTTCGAAGGCATCGCCCCTAATAAAACGTATGAATATAAATTCAAGGTTCGTCAAAATGGTACTTATTGGTATCACTCCCATAGTAAAGGGCAAGAGCAAGACGGCCTATATGGTGCTTTAGTTATTTATCCGAAAAATAAAACCCCCTTAACATCATCTGAAAAAACTGATAGAGATTATGTGGTTTTGCTTTCTGATTTTCATAATTCAACAAGTGATCAAATCACAAAGAATCTTAAAAAAGAAGCAGATTACTATCAGAACCGTCGAGAAACGGTATTTGATGTCATGAAACAAGTTAAACGTGATGGATTAAAGGCAACTTGGCAAGACCGCTCTATGTGGAATCAGATGCGGATGTTGAAAACAGATATGTCTGATGTCACAGGCTATACATTTTTAATGAATGGCAAAACACCTCAGCAAAACTGGACCGGTAATTTTAAAGCTGGAGAAAAAGTTCGCCTTCGATTTATTAATGCTTCTGCAATGTCATTTTTTGATGTACGAATTCCAAATTTAAAAATGACAGTGGTAAGTGCCGATGGTCAACCTGTAAAACCTGTTCCTGTAGATGAGTTCCGTATAGGTACTGCTGAAACTTATGATGTCATTGTTGAACCGAAACAAGCCCATTATCAAATCGAAGCTGAATCTATTGATCGTACTGGATTTTCGGTTGGAACCTTACATGATGAAAATACCTCACCTGTAAAACAAATTGAGATGCCTAAGCCTCGTCCTCGTTCTTTATTGACTATGGAAGATATGGGAATGAATCATGATATGTCTTCTATGAAAGGCATGAATCACGATATGTCTTCTATGGAAGATATGGGAATGAATCATGATATGTCTTCTATGAAAGGCATGAATCACGATATGTCTTCTATGAAAGGTATGGATCATGATATGTCTTCAATGAAAGATATGAATCATGATATGTCTTCTATGAAAGGCATGAATCACGATATGTCTTCTATGAAAGGTATGAATCATGATATGCCGATGAATAGCGCTACTGTTAAGGCGGCTTCAGACAAGAATGATAATACCGTATTTGGATGGGCAAATGCTTCAACACCTGAAGGTAATAAAGCATTGCAATATAGTGATTTGCAATCGTTAGATCCTCAAAAAGACACTCGTGCAGCTGAACGTGAAATAGAGATCCGTCTTGGTGGAAACATGGAGCGTTATATTTGGACAATAAATGGTAAAAAATTTAATGAAGCCGACCCACTAGTGGTGAAGTATGGTGAACGTATTCGCTTAAAATTTGTCAATGACAGTATGATGGCTCACCCAATGCACTTACATGGCATGTTTATGCAGCTTGAGAATGGTCAGGATCCAAGCAATATGCCAAACAAACATACGGTAATTGTTCCACCTGGGAAAACGATAACCACTCTACTCACAGCTGATGAGTTAGGTGAGTGGGCTATTCATTGTCACCTGCTTTACCATATGAGTGCAGGAATGATGAATAAACTCATTGTAGCTCAAGTGGAAGATGGTAATTCTACAAAGACTGTTCCTCAGTCCCAAGTAAATGAGAAGGGAGTAAATCCACATGCACATCACTAATAATTTGTTTTCAAAAACAACTTTGATGATTGCGCTATTTGGATTATCAAATCTGACCTTTGCAAAGAACACTCAACCAGTAGAAGATAGCAATATGCCAGAAAGTATGAAGGTACTATTGCAGGAATCTGGTGGGTTAAGCTATTCCCCGCAAAATGTTTATCCAAAGTATTTTTCAAAAAGAAATATTAACAAGGGAAACAAAAGTATTCAAATTATGCGGAAGAATTTGGAACCAGCTGATTCCTCCCATAATAATCATCTTAAAGAACATGGTGGTCAAGTTTATCAAACTACAAAACTCGAAAATGAATGGATGGTTGATGAAGACGGTAAAGGTGGGTTAGGAACAAAGTTTGAAACTTTGATTGGTACAGATGAAAATCGTCTATTTATTGAAGCCAATTCGGAAAAGTCAGAAAGTAATGATCCAAAATATGCTGTATCAGCACTTTATAGCCGTAACGTAGCCCCATTTTGGGATGTACAAGCTGGTGTAAGATATAGCGAAGATAAAAATAATAGCAGCAGCGATCGAGTGGATGGGGTTATTGGTATATTAGGTCTAGCTCCTTATTTCTTTGAAACACAAGCATATCTTTATGGCGGTGAGAATAATTTTTGGGGAGCAAGTTTTGAATTAGAACGTGATTTGCTTTTAACTCAGAAACTTATTACTCAACCTTATATCGAAGCAGATGTAATATTTAGCGATGATTCTAACTATGCTGCAAAATCAGGTTTATCAGAACTAAAAACTGGTATCAAAACCCGATATGAGATTACTAAGCGAATTAAACCTTTCATTGATGTTGCTTACCAATATGAAAAAGGACAGAAAGCCACTTCTATGCAAGAGGCAACAGAGTCTGAAAAGGGATGGAAATATGGTGCAGGCATCGAATTAGTTTTTTAAAATAGTATGATTTGGATTCATGAATGGTAGCTTCGGCTACTATTCATGAATTATTACTATTTATTTTCGAATCTGTAAAACTAAAAAAGCTTAATTTTTGGTCTATTTTTATGCAGTGGTTAAAAACATGCTTATCGCTGTTTTTATCGTTTGCTATTCTTTTAGTAGGATCGGCTGCTACTACTTCGTCTGTACATCATCGGTGTTTAATGCCATCTGAATAGATGCATGTGGCATAGCCGTCTTCATCGATTTGAATCCTAAAGTGGCCCTAATGATCCGCTTTAGCTTGCCATGATTACATTCGATCACGTTATTTTTATACTTAACCTGCCTGTGCTCAAGATCTGGTGGACATTTTCTTTCCCATTTTAACCGTGACAAAGCACCTCCATATGTGTGCTTTATCTGTATCTATCACTTGTGGGGCCTTCCTTTGCCAGAAGATGCGGATACTGAGCATCCAAAAGTAAAAGAACTGCATGAGCTTCTTGCATGGTCTGAAGGTATGGTCTGGTGTTCACCTGAACGTCATGGTTCTATGAGTTCCATTTTTAAATCACAAATAGACTGGATTCCACTTGCAGGAGGAGCAATCCGTGCTACCCAAGGTAAAACCCTTGCCTTGATGCAAGTCAGTGGTGGATCACAGTCATTTAACAGCCTGAACCAGATGCGTATTTTGGGGCGGTGGATGCGGATGATCACCATTCCAAATCAGTCTTCAATTCCGAAAGCTTTCTTGGAATTTGAAGAAGATGGACGAATGAAGCCTTCAGCTTTCTATGACCGGATTGTGGATGTCATGGAAGAGTTATTTAAGTTCACTCTACTGACTCGTGGTCAAAGCAAATACCTGACTGATCGTTATTCTGAACGCAAGGAATCGGCTGAAGAGTTGTCCAAGCGTGTAAATCAGCGCAGTTTATAAATGCTGGATGGTATTAAATACTGCGCCTCATTGCCAGGTCAGTAACACTTTTATGCTGTACCGATGAAGTGCTGTTAAAGGTACAATGAATATTGTAAAAACCCAGTCTTCATGATTGGGTTTTTACATTAAAGAAGTCAGAGATAAATAAGGAAAAGGTGAAGGCTTTGAACCAGAAACGGCACTGTTGCAAATAGGCTGACATGATAAGCTAAATATCTTATTTATTTCGAGATACAGCAGATGAATCCCTTCCACGGTCGGCACTTTCAAGGTGAAATCATTCTTTGGGCTGTTCGTTGGTATTGTAAATATGGCATCAGCTATCGTGAACTTCAGGAAATGCTCGCTGAACGTGGAGTGAATGTTGATCACACCACAATTTATCGCTGGGTTCAGCGTTATGCTCCAGAAATGGAAAAACGTTTACGTTGGTATTGGCGTAATCCTACAGATCGACATTTATGGCATCTGGATGAAACTTACGTAAAAGTGAATGGCAAATGGGCATATCTATACCGTGCAGTTGACCAACGTGGCCATACTCTTGATTTCTATCTTTCTGCTAGACGAAATACCCATTCAGCTTATTGTTTTCTTGGTAAAATTTTGAATCATGTCAAAAAATGGCAGATTCCACGAGTCATAAACACTGATAAGGCTCATACCTATGGCCGTGCTTTGTCGCGACTAAAACAGGAAGGAAAGTGTCCTGAAGACCTGGACCATCGACAGATTAAATACAAGAATAACGTGATTGAATGTGATCATGGCAAGCTCAAACGGATCATCAAGGCTACGTTGGGATTCAAGTCTATGAAAACGGCTTATGCCACAATTAAAGGAATTGAGGTTATGCGTGCTCTACGCAAAGGACAAGCTTCATTATTTTATAACGGTAATATTCTAGGAGAAGTTTGGCTAGTAAATAGAGTTTTCGGTCTCTAAGCTTTTTTGAAGGGAAAATCATCGACTCAGATCCCTATTTGCAACAGTGCCGTTGTTAGTGGTTTGACCCACTAACAACTAACACGTTGGCTATTCATTGAGTAAATCCTAAACTCAACTAATTCTTTTATTTATCAGACAACCATTTTTCGACATTCGACGGCACATTCACGGCAAGCATCAGCACATTGCTGGCAGTGTTGATGCTCATGTTGGCTACATTCATCTGCACAGTATTCACAAGCCTTGGCACAAAGCTCACAAATTTCTTTCATAAAAGGAGATTCATTTTGCTGCATACGAGCACAGAGCTGACAAATATCTGCACAATCTAGACAACGCTGAATACATTCTCGCATCATCTCCAGATTTTCTTCTTTTAGACAGGCATTTGCACAACTGGCACAGGTAAGGTAACAGCTCATACATGCCTTTGCGCAATCTGAAAATTGGATATCGTTCATCATACTTACCTAAAGTCACTTGATTTAGGAATAAGCTAATCAAAAAAAAAGATATACACTAGGACGATTAGGTAAGGGAAAGTAAAATAGTCATAGATTTTGTTAAATGGTTTTAGATGCTGGCTTTGAGTGATTTAGCTGCTCATGTATTCAGGCACTGTTGCAAATAGGCTGACATGATAAGCTAAATATCTTATTTATTTCGAGATACAGCAGATGAATCCCTTCCATGGTCGGCACTTTCAAGGTGAAATCATTCTTTGGGCTGTTCGTTGGTATTGTAAATATGGCATCAGCTATCGTGAACTTCAAGAAATGCTCGCTGAACGGGGTGTGAATGTTGACCACACCACAATTTATCGTTGGGTTCAGCGTTATGCTCCAGAAATGGAAAAACGCTTACGCTGGTATTGGCGTAATCCTACAGATTTACATTCATGGCATATGGATGAGACTTATATCAAAGTGAAGGGGCGATGGACTTACCTGTATCGTGCAGTTGATCAACGTGGTCATACGATTGACTTTTACCTTTCCGCTAGACGGAACAGTAAATCAGCCTATTGTTTTTTAGGAAAAATCTTCAATACGGTGAAAAAATGGAAAATTCCACGGGTCATCAATACAGATAAAGCAGCGACCTATGGCCATGCTTTATCACGGTTAAAGCGAGAAGGAAAATGTCCAGTAGATATTGAGCACAGGCAGATTAAGTATAAAAATAATGTCATTGAATGTGATCATGGTAAGTTAAAGCGGATCATCAGGGCCACATTAGGATTCAGATCTATGAAGACGGCTTATGCCACAATCAAAGGTATTGAAGTCATGCGTGCACTACGTAAAGGACAAGCATCGTCATTTTATTATGGTCAGCCTCAAGGTGAAGTGTGTCTAATCAACAGGGTTTTCGGTCTCTAAGCACTTTTAAAAAGGAACTTCATCGACTCAAATCTCTATTTGCAACAGTGCCCCCTTAGCAATGGCAGCTATAGTTCAGTTCATTGGGAATAGAAATGAACAAGCAGAAAAAGTGGCTGAAAGCCTAAACTTATTTCCTGTACCTGCCACAGCCCTAGTTTTGTTTATCGTCCTAGCATCAGTTATGCCTCAAATTGGGCTTGCAAAAAGTGCAGCTCTTCAAGCTTTACCAATTTATATTTCTTTTGCCATTATTGCTCCATTCGTGGGTTGGATAATTGCTCGTATTTTTCGATTAGAATCTGGCTCTGCTAGTGCTGTGTCCTTTTCAGCATCATATAGAAATTCATTTGTTATTCTTCCATTAGCTTTTGCAATTCCGGGAAGTATGCCCATAATTCCTGCTGTAATCTTGACTCAGACTATCGTTGAACTATGCTTTTTACCAATCTATATTCGTCTGATACCTCGACTATTCAAAACCTAGAGATTTAAACATTTAAGTAGTTGTTATAGTTAGATAAAAGTATTCAGAAGCCCACGCTTACATCGAGTAATTTAATAAAGGGGGGGGGGAGCTAGCTCCCCCCCTCTTTTATTCATTTGCTAATTAAAACTTACTCGCAACTTGATATGTGATGAATGAAAAGATGTAGGCTAATGCAAACAAATAAGTTGCCATAACGACAGGCTGTTTCCAGCTACCTGTTTCTCGTCTAATTGTTGCTAACGTGGCAAGACAATGTGGAGCAAAAATAAACCATACCAATAATGATAAACCTGTGGCTAACCCCCATCCATCCGGGCCTGAAATTTGACTTAACAGACTTTGAGTTACAGTATCTTCATCACCTGACATCGCATAAATCACCCCAAGAGCTGCAATTACAACTTCCCTTGCTGCCATAGCAGGAATGAGTGCAATACATATTTCCCATGTAAAACCAATAGGCGCAAATATAGGGTGAATTAAATGTCCTAACTGACCAGCTAAACTATAGTTAATGGCTGGCATGGTTGCATTATCTGGTGCTTGAGGGAACGTGACTAGCACCCATAACAAGATAGACAGTGCAACGATAATGCCACCAACTCGTTTTAAGAAAATAGTTGCCCTATCATATAAGCCTAATGCAATATTTCTAATATCTGGAATTCGGTATGTGGGAAGCTCAAAAATAAAAATACTTTCAGTTTTATCTTTTCGAACCAACTTCAGAAAGAGTGAAACTAATAACGCTGAGACTATTCCCGACATATAAAGACCAAAAAGGACTAATCCTTGCAGACTTAACCAGCCGTAGATTAATTGGTTCGGAATAAATGCCGCGATCAATAAAGCATATACGGGCAATCTTGCTGAACAGGTCATCAATGGTGCAATCATAATTGTTGCTAATCGGTCCCGTTCAGAGCTGATACTTCTGGTTGCCATAATTCCGGGAATCGCACAAGCAAAACTGGATAGCAGAGGAATAAATGAACGGCCGCTAAGCCCGGCTTTAGACATTAATTTATCTAAAAGAAATGCTGCTCGGGGTAAATAGCCTGACTCTTCAAGCATTAAAATGAAGAAGAATAAAATCAAAATCTGAGGCATATATGCAAGCACGCTACCTGTGCCAGCAATTACCCCATCGACTACCAAGCTTTTTAATAGAGGATGTTGGATTAGTGGTCCAATAAAATCACTGAGCCATACGATAAAATTTTCAATGAATTCTATAAAAGGTGTTGCCCATATAAATACCGCTTGGAACATCACAAACATGGTTAAAGTTAAGATTACTAAACCTAATACAGGATGTAGAAAAATTTTATCTAGAAATGCGGTTCTTTTATCACCATTGTCATTATTTAAAATAACTTGTTTGGTGATTTGTTTGACCTGTTCAAAATGACTTAATTCAGAATGATAAGGAGTAATAAAAAGATTTTTTTGATCTAATTGATTAATTAAATCTTGAATTCCTTTTGTTTTAACTGCGACAGCTTCAACTACAGGGATACCTAACAGTTGAGACAGTTTATCCTTATCAATGGAAATACCACGCTTTTTGACCTCATCCATCATATTTAATACAAGAATCATAGGGCGATTTAAAGCACGAACTTCGAGAACCAAGCTCAAATGTAAGCTTAAATTTGTGGCATCTACGACGCATATAAAAATGTCGGGTAGAATTTCACCTTTTAGCTCGCCCAAACAAACTGCCCTGGTGACTTCTTCATCTAAACTACTAGGTTTTAAACTGTAAGTTCCGGGTAAGTCCAATACTCGTATTGCATCACCAGAAGGTAAGTTAAAAGGGCACTGTTGCAAATAGAGATTTGAGTCGATGATGTTCCCTTTAAAAAGTACTTAGAGACCGAAAACCCTGTTGATTAGACACACTTCACCCTGAGGCTGACCATAATAAAATGACGATGCTTGTCC
>NZ_VPEC01000033.1:0-27532 GCF_013417355.1 Acinetobacter sp. YH12255 | reverse complement strand
TTCGGATCAACTCCATGGTTTCGGACCCACTTTAGCGCATGAAAAGCTCACTACCGTTCATGGATTCGATCTTTCAGTGGAAACCCTGCGTTGCTGGATGATTGCAGCCGATTTATGGATTCCTCGCTCCAAGTGCCTGAAACGCCCATATCAGCCTCGATATAACCGAGATTGTTATGGTGAACTGGTACAAATCGATGGCTCACACCATGACTGGTTTGAAGGAAGAGCCGCTAAATGCTGTCTGCTAGTCTTTATCGATGATGCCACAGGCAAATTGCAGCATTTACGCTTCTGTGAATCAGAATCAGCCTTTGACTATATGATTTCGACACGCTTGTATGTTGAACAGCATGGTAAGCCTTTAGCGTTTTACAGCGACAAACATTCAGTCTTTAGGGTGAATCAAAGCAGCAAGAAAGACAGCAAGATTACCCAGTTTGGACGCGTACTCAGTACCCTCAATATCGATATCATCTTCGCTAACTCCCCTCAGGCCAAAGGACGGGTGGAACGGGCCAACAGAACCCTTCAGGACCGTCTGATTAAGGAGATGCGCCTGGAAGGTATCAGTTCGATTGCAGATGCGAATAAGTGGTTACCCTGCTTTATTGAGCAGTTCAATCTCAAGTTTGCAAAGATGGCCTTTAATCCTAAGAACTTACACCGCTCTGCCACCGAAACAGCTGAGCAATTAGATGATATTTTTACCTGGCGAGAGCCACGTAGAGTCACCAATAGCCTGACCATTACTTATGATAAATGTGTATATCTCCTGGAGAGTACAGAAGAAAACCAGAGGCTGATTGGTAAATATCTTGAGTTTCTAGAATACCCGGATGGTACTGTAGCCATCATGCATGAAGGCCGGAAGATCAATTACAGCATCTTCGATAAATTAAGTCAGCTCAACCAGCGAGAGATTGTTGAGAATAAACGGTTGGGTGCTGTTCTGAATCATATCCAACAACAGCATGAAGAACTGGAACAACAAAACAAACGCAATCGTTCTCAAAAGATGCCAAGCAGACGTGCACAGAAAACAGCAATTCAACAACGAAATCTGAATCCTGTGCTTGACTTGGAAATGTCCATATAGGACATTTCTATTTGGTTATTAGGTAGGACATTTCTACTTGGGAATAACACAGTCTTGTTACTCACCATTCAAAATGTCTAGTTTATGATGGTTTAAACATCATGGACTGGATATGAAATATAGGTGCTGATCACTATGTCTGACAAAGAAATTCAACGTCTTGCTGTTCTGCAAGACGTTCGAGATCATCGTATTACACAAGTCCGTGCTGCTGAAATCCTTAATCTTTCAACCCGTCAAATTACCCGGTTATTACAGAAGCTCAATCAAGATGGTGTTTCAGGTATGGCGCATGCCAGCCGTGGTCAACCGGGCCATCATCGCCATGATGATTTATTAAAATCAAAATGTCTTTCCATTATTTCCGAACATCTGCTGGGATTTGGACCTACCTTGGCATTTGGATTGGCTGCAGATATTGCCTTTAAACGGCATGGCAAAGTAGTCATTACAGAACGTGATCCTTGGGCCATGCGCGGTTATGAATTATATGGTCAGGTCGCTGAATCGGTGGGTTTGACCTGGGGCGGCCGCTGGAAATCCATTAAAGATTTCGGACATACTGAATATCGTATGCCCGGTTTAAAGAAAACTGCTGAGATGGCGCATCAACTGATCCATGAAGGTCAATTACAGGTACATACATTACATCCGTAAATATTACTTAATTAAGGAATGCTTGCATGTATTTAATGACTTCATCTGGTTTTTCACCATGTAGCCAATGACCGGTATTTTCAATAACTTCAATTTTTGCCTGAGAAAACTGTTCATTAATTGCTGCAAAATGTTCTGGTTTTGAGATATAAAAAGAATCACCACCACGCAGAAATAAGGCTGGCCGATTAATTTTTTCGACCTTTTCCCAAGCCATAATATCTGGATAATGATCAAATAAAGCCTGAACATTAAACAGCCACTGCCCTTTATTAAAGGATTTTAATAAAAATTGAATCACCATTTCTTCATGAATATATTTACGCATAATTTTTGCTGCTTCCAGTCGTGAAGCAACATTTGCTTGCTGTACTGCAAATAAGGCTTTAAAAATTTCAGCATGATGACTTTCATGATATTGGATCGGTGTAATATCAAGCACGATGAGTTTTTCAGTCTGTTCACGAGCTAAATCTGCCAGTTTCATAGCAATTTTCCCACCCATAGAATGTCCAACAACGACAAACTTATGAACATTTAAACTGGATAAAGTTTCCAATACATCTTCTGCCATGAGCTGATAGTTAATATCAGAGCTATGACCAGAAAGACCATGATTACGCACATCAATTTGGATCACGGTTCTCTGTTCAGAAAAATGTCGAGCCAATACTCCTAAATTACTCAAACTACCAAATAAACCATGAATAAAGAGCATTGGAGATACTGTTGAAGTTTCATGATGGTGTAATTGATAGTTAAGGATCATTTGAGAATTCCGTGATTTCTTGATTTAAATGTTAATAGTGGGTTGATATTGAAAATTAATCAATTGCCAAATTTTTAAAATAAAAAATTTGCTTAGGCTATTTATAGCAGATTGATCAATTTTGCTTAGGCTAAATTCATCATCAGATTAAAAGTGTTCAAAGCTTAATTATTAATTTGAATTAAAGAAAAATGCCCCATCAATATAAAAGACGATCTAATACATTTTTAAAATAGCCTTGGGATTAAGAGAAATCGCACCCATATTTTATTTTTAATTTCAGAATAAGGATGATACTAGAACAAATAGATTACCCTTCCACTACTTTTTCAAAGTTAGCCCATTATTTTGTATAACAGAAATTTGTAAATACACTCTTTTTTCGTTTTAGAGCATGTAATAAATTAACAGCGAGATCTGCTGCTAAAATATATAAAATACTTAGGCTATTTTATAAATACAACAGGATTAGTTTTGTAGCATAAATATAAGATATAACTTCACTACCCTGCTTGGAATACCATTCATTTATGTATGAAGACAAAATTCACGCTATTCGTTATGAAGTCATTTCTATAATGCTTATGTGTGACATGATCAAGCAACAATATTATGCAGTATTAAAAGATCTCTCGACAAAGCTTAGAAAAATATTAAAGTTTAATTATTAAATTATAGTTATCAATTTTCTTATTTCCCGGATATATCCCCGGGATAATGAGTAACAATCATGTTTATACTTTAGTTTAACTTTACAAAAAACCCTACAGATAGATGCATCTTATTTAAGATGATATTTTTTGGTCAAAATCCAGCCAAGATTAAAATAATAATATTCTCTTTATTTTCATTAATGCGTGATGAGAAGAAGTACCACTCGCCCTATTCAACATCCCTATTTTTACAGAATACGGTGGTGGTCATTCCTGATTTACTCAGGCTCTGATCCTGTCGATCAAGAAAACTTTTGGCGACCATAGCCATCATGGGCGCCATATCCAGACTGTTATTTTCTTCAGAAACTTTTTGAATGTCCTGATAGGCTTTCAGTCGATTACAAAAAGCCTGACGTTGGGTTTTGGCATCGGCCTTTGGATCATCTTCATCTAAAATGTGCTTGGTTTCATTGACGATTTTAGTCTGTTCTAAAATAAACTGGTCATACGCACTTTGTGAAAGTGGTTCTGCAAAGACCATGCTATTCAGTAAGAATAACAATCCTGCACAAATGAAAGATGATTTTTTTAGCATTTAGATTTCTTCTTTCCAGACATCTTCATAATCATCGGCATCAATCATGAAACGAAAACCTGTTTCCAGAGCAAGATATGGTAATACTTCTGGTGCGATGTCCTGTAATTCACGTACGGTCATCGTTTCAAAAGCATCTTCACTTGAAGGTTCTCCGCCATAAATATACCAGCTGATATTTTCCGCTGTCTCAGGCTTTTTACGAATACCAACTATCGGATCCTGCTTTAAGGTATGTACGGCCACAGCAACAACATCATCACCCGTGACTTCAACATAAGCTGAGCCTACTTCTTCACAGAGTAGTTTTTGCTCTGCAATCAGTTCTTGTAAAGGTGACAGGTTTTGCGTGTTTTTCGACATTCTATATTACTCATTCATTTGCATTCGCACGCTATTTTAACTGAATTTTAGCGATGCTGATGCAGATTTCATCGAGATCTTAAAATATCTGCTCTTAACCAGTTTTAAGAGCAGATATAAATCAAAGCTTATTTGAAGATTTTAAAACGCTCTTCGTCTGCAAGATAATCTTTGTCACGCGGTTCACCTTCTATTGAACCAAAGACCAGCTGTGCGCGAAGCTTCCAGTTGGCTGGAATCTCCCACTCAGCATGTACCTGCTCATCTACAATCGGATTATAATGCTGCAAGGATGCGCCCAAACCTTCTGTATGTAGTGCTGTCCACGTTGCAAATTGCGCAATTGCCGTAGAATGTTCTGCCCAGATTGGAAAATTATCAGCATAAGACGGAAATTGTTGCTGCAAAGCTTGTACTACGGTTTGATCTTCAAAAAATAGTACGGTGCCTACACCAGCAGCAAAGCTGTCCATTTTAGCAGTTGTTTTTGCAGCGCTCTCTTCGTCTTTGGCATAGCTTGTTAATTTATCTGCAACGATACCCCAAAACTTTTCATGTTCTGAATTGAATAAAATCACGGCGCGTGAAGACTGGGAATTAAAAGACGATGGGCTTTGCTTGATCGCAGTTTGAATCAAATCGCTTAAATACTCAGGAGATTGTTCTACATTCTTGCCAATAGCATAAATAGTACGGCGTTTAGTAATTAAATCTAAAAACTGATTCGACATTTTCTAAAATCCTGGGATATATCATCGGGAAAATTTGAACCTTCAACTATTTTTGTGAAGGAAAGCTAATCAATTTAGCTTTTACTTTATTTAAGCATAAAGTCCATCTACCTTAAAAAATAATGACCTGAATTACCAAGCTATTTATTTGATATTTTTATATATTTTAAGATAAAAATGGTTTGATTTATCTATTTTTTGAACAATTGTTAAACTTACTGGCGTTATAGGAGTATCTGAACAGAAATAGTGATTGATCACACCCTATTGCTGATAAATTTTTATAAATAATTAAAGTAAATACTGATTTATTGAAAATCCCTTATTGCTTAGGCTATTTCTAGAAATCATACTTTTAAGAAGGAAATCTTATTTCTCCCACAAAATTAATCCCCCAAAACTGGAGGACTAATTTGTTCAATCAAAACTCTAAACTTAAATTAAAATTTTGCATTCAAGACTTGAGAAGTAACTTTACTTTTCCACAGCTCACGCAATGTTGGTAAATAGAATTTCTCACCCAGCTCGACCAGTTCTGCATCAATCAGCGCATGCATTTCATGCATAAACAGATAATCAAGCTCAACAGTCGTCAATTTCGCCTGCTGTTTTTGATAGTCTCTGCGTTTCTGCTGGGCCTGTTTAACCAAACGATCGGCAAATGCCTTATCTTTAAACTGGGTGATCGCCTTTAAGCGCAGTTCGATAATGCCCCAACCGGTTAACAACATCTGGAAGGTCTCAAAATCACTACTGGTCGATTCCCAAGACATTTCTTCCAGATTTTCATCATCCGGTAGAACAGGTAAAAGAAGTTCCATGACGCTCGGAAAAATCTTTTTAAAATTCAGAATAAATTTAACAGGATGCTCACCTGGATAATCCTTGAATTGCACCTTTCTTTGAACATCTGTTAAATAAATATCAAGCATAAAACAATCATCAGTGGTTAATCTCATCTCGTGCTATTGTACGCAACTCTGCACGAGATAAAAACCACTGCTGACGATTCCATGATAAAACAGGCTTAAAGATTGAAAATAAAAGCATTAACAGCTTTATTTGGCATTCGGCGAAACCATATTTTCAGGTCTTACCACCTCATCGAACTGCTCTGCTGTCACCAGGCCAAGCTCAACAGCCACCTGTTTTAAGGTTTTAGCTTCTTTATAGGCCGTTTTCGCAACCTTGGCTGCATTCTCATAACCAATCACCGGGTTCAATGCAGTGACTAGCATTAATGAGTCATGCAAGAAATGTTCAATTTTCTCATGATTCGGCTCAATACCGACGGCGCAGTGATCATTAAAACTATTGCAGGCATCACCCAAGAGCTGGATGGATTGCAGTAAGTTATAGGCAATCACAGGCATAAACACATTCAGCTCAAAGTTACCCGATGCACCTGCCACATTAATCGTGGTGTCATTTCCAAGCACTTGCGCCACCACCATGGTCATGGCTTCACTTTGCGTCGGATTGACCTTACCCGGCATAATGCTTGAACCTGGCTCATTTTCAGGAATACGCAGTTCACCAAATCCACAACGAGGCCCACTGGCTAACCAACGAATATCGTTGGCAATTTTATTTAGGCTGACTGCAAGGGTTTTTAATGCGCCTGAAGCAAATACCGCAGCATCACGGCCGGCCAAAGCTTCAAATTTATTCGGAGCAGTGACAAATGGTAGACCTGTCAGCTTCTCCAGTGTTTCTGCGGCCTGAACTGCATAATCAGGATGGGCATTTAGACCTGTACCAACAGCCGTCCCGCCCAATGGCAATTCATACAAACCCAGTAAAGCTTGCTGTAAGCGAATCAAGCCATGATCAAGTTGGGATACATAACCACTAAATTCCTGACCTAGGGTTAAAGGTGTCGCATCCTGTAAATGCGTCCGGCCAATTTTGACAATATCGGCAAAGGCTAAAGATTTTGCATGCAAGGTATCACGTAGACGGGTAAGCGCTGGAATAAGAAGTTGATTAATCTGCAAACTCGCTGCGACATGAATCGCAGTCGGGAAAGAGTCATTGGTCGATTGGGCACGGTTGACATGATCATTTGGATGAACCGGTTTTTGCGCACCTAAATGATTGCCCAATTTTTGATTGGCAATATTGGCTATCACCTCATTACAGTTCATATTACTTTGCGTGCCTGAACCGGTTTGCCAGACCACCAGTGGAAACTGGCTATCCCACTGCCCGCTAATCACCTCATCTGCTGCATCCACAATATAGCCCGACAGCTCTTGAGGAATCTGATCCAGTTTAGCATTGGTCAAGGCTGCAGCTTTTTTTACCAGTCCCATTGCACCAATCATTGCCCGTGGCAAGCGTTCATTGCCGATCTTGAAGTTTTGCAAGCTACGCTGGGTCTGAGCGCCCCATAAAGCCTCACTCGGCACAGCCACTTCGCCCATGGTGTCATGTTCAATACGTGTTTGCATGTTCAACCTCAATTTTTTACATATCGCTGATTTTAAAAGCATCTATCACGATACTTTGCTAGATTGATTAAAAGTAATCGATTATATTAAATATGTAAATGATAATTATTATCAAATATTTTTTACTTATCTAATTTACTGTCCTCTCAGTATATTTTGATAAAATAGCCATTCATCCTCAAGCATCTTTTTCAGTGAACGCTGCGGTTGCCAATGCAAAATCTGCTGTGCCTTTTCAATATTCGCGCCTAGCTGGTCAAGCTCTGCATGAGGATAAGGCAAGGCATCGACTGTTCTAATTGCAGACTGGGTCACTTCTGCCAGTTGATCCAACAAATCCTGTATCGAAATGAGCGTTCCAGCAATATTGAAGGCTTCACATTTTAATTCCTGTTGTTGCCATAGCCACTGCAAGGATTTAATCACCGCATCACAACTGTCTGCCACATGCAGAAAACTCCGCTCTACTGTTCCATCCGCAGTATAAGCCTGACGGCGTAATTCCAGATATTCGCGCTGCTGCGCAGCGACCTGCATTGCCAAAGGCACAATATTTTTCGGTAAAGGTGGCACCGCCTCGCCTAGGACACCATGCTCGAAGGCGCCGCTAATATTAGATAGTCTTAAGATGGCAATGCGCCACTCGTTATCTGTTTTGACAGTATCCCGAATAATTTCCTCAACCATCTGTTGCGATTTAATATAGGGATTGGGATAAGTATAGTTAAAAGGTAGATCTTCATTGAGATCCGTACCGGATTGTCCATAGACTGCCAGACTGGATAAATGCACCAGATGCCGTACGCCGGTACGTTGCATGGCGCGCATTAAGCTCATAATACAGCTGACATTATCATTATAATATTCAAGGGGTTTTAATACTGATTCTTCTAGCGACTTAAAACTGGCAGCATGTACTACAGCCTGAATCGAATGCTGTTCAAATACTTTGTTTAATGCAGGCGTATTGCGAATATCAATTTTGATAAAAGGCACATACATCCCGGAAATATATTCAAGTCGCTCCAGCGTCTGCAAGTTGGCATTGGCCAAATTATCGACCACAATGACCTCTAATCCTTGTGCTAACAGACTTAAAGCAATATGTGAGCCTAAAAAGCCTAATCCACCCGTCACTAAAATCATTGTATACTACCTACTTTCTGATGAAGCCCAGATCAAGCTGTTGCTATTGATCAAGCCTGTAGTGAATTTCGATGAGCACCTTAATTCTTGTTACCTCCGCACCAACTTCTATTTATGCCTGGCATGCCCTTGGTTTGGCGCAGGCATTACACAACAAAAACCAAGAATTCCGCGTATTCTTTTATCAGGACGGCGTGTCGGTCGCAAATGCACTGCAATGGGTGCCCGACGATCAACGTCATCTTACACATGCCTGGCAAGCACTCAATATTCGCCTACCGGTCTGTGTAAGTGCAGCACTGGCGCGAGGGATTACAGATCAGGACAATGCTCAACGTCACAATATTCAGCAGCATAATCTGGCGGATGCCTTTGAATTGGTCGGTTTAGGTGAACTTGCCGATGCTGTTCAATCCTCACAACGTCTGATTCAATTCTAGATGTTCCATTTTTTAGAATGTGTTGCTTTTCCAAGGAATCTTGTGTGAAATCTGTACTTGTTATATTAACCCAAGCCAATCTGACCAGCCTGCAAGTGCATGAAAGCCTGTCTGCGACCATGGTTTTGGCGACATTTGGTGCGGAAGTGAAAGTTCTGCTACAAGGTGCAGGCCTTAGTCTTCTACGCTCAGAACTGCAATTTGATCAGTTACAACATGCCTTTAAACTGGCATCGAATATGGTCGACAGTTTTGAGTTTTATGACCTCACTCCAATTCTGATTGAACAGAAAAACCAGAACTCGCCCTTTGTGGCTCAGAACGAACAAGAGATTGAATTTATTGAGCTAAGCCCAGCGTTTATTCAAGGCTTTGATCATGTGCTGTATTGGTAAGGAATAAAGGATATATAAAATGTCAAATCACACACTTTATCTGATCCAATCGAACTATGCGGTAACGGCGCAGATTCTGGAACAACTCGCTCAAATTTATACCCCAGGTGATCAGATCGTACTGATGGGTGAAGCCGTATTACAGCTGGAGCATTCATTTCTACAAAATTTGCCGCAAATTTACATGCTGGAAAATGATGCAGAGCTTTTGACACAGCCTTTGCCGGATCAGGTCAAGCTTCTCGATTTTGCCGATTTTGCCGATCTTTGCCTCGGGTTTAATCGCTGTATTTCAATGAAATAATCAATGAGTTAAATATGAATTTAGAACTGGATCAAGATGGTCATCTGATCGATTACACCATTTGGAATGAAGAAGTCGCGCAAGTCCTGGCCAATAACCTGGAACTGAGCTTAACTCCTTGGCATTTTGAAATTCTGCAAGCGGTACGTCAATTCTATCAGCAGTTTGGTCATTCACCAGCAACACGCCCACTGATTAAATTTTTAATGAAAACTGTCAGTGCTGACATCAACAATGCCATGCTTCAGGAAAAGTTTAATACGGGTCTGGTCGCGCGGCATTTAAGCCGTTTGGCCGGCGTACCCAAGCCTGCAAATTGTTTATAAAAGTACGCTGTCTTCAATACTTATATCTAAATGCCTGAATTCTCATTTGGGCTTTTTTATGAAAGCAATTTTCACATCTAAAATAATAAAAGATATTCGTGGCTTGAATTCGTCAACTTCGGGTTTGTTCTAAGGTTCGCAAAGCCCGATGCAATTCATGATCCATTTCTGGCAGAACTTTCAGCAGAAACTCAATTTGTGCTTTCGCCTCGTCTCGAGTCACCAGTTTAGCTTCTACCAGCGTCTGCTGTAGACTAACCAGCAAACTGACCTGTCTAGGATCTGGTTGTTGCCCCTGACCTAAAGCACTGATGATTTGAGCAAAGTCTAGATATAACTGTTGTTGTTGCTTTAACAATAGGCTTTGCTTTGTAGCTACATTATTTGGTTCAGCCTGTGTATTTTGGCTATTGCTCTTAAAACTCAGAGACATATAGCTGGGTGATTTTTCAAGTCGGGCAACCTGATCACGATGGGCTTGGACTTGATTGGCAAAATCAGTCCGATAGATGTCTTGTCGTATCTGGTAAGCAATAGCCACCAAAATGCCGAACAAGAGTAATCCGATGATGAGATATAAAAGAACGGTCTTATCTTTCATCTTGATCTCCTCAACCCAATAAAGACAGCTCTTATCAAAACGCCGCCTGTATCGTTGCTCGACTACGGCGTTGACCAGTCTATTGGTACATAGCCGATCCGGACACGTTGTGGATGATTCCCAACTGGCACACTGAGCACTTTATCCCCTGTGGAAAAATCAATCACGGTCACCACATCGGTTTCACTTTCGGAAATCACACAGCTTTTACCATCTGGACTACGCGTTGCCCAATAGGGTTTACCGGCAGGAATCAGTTTGCCCGCAGTCAGCATCTTACGATTTACAATCGTGGCATAATCATCCATGGTTCCTGCAACACAGAGCTTTTCACCATCAGCACTGATTGACAAACCATGATGACGCGAATCATTGACCCATTTTGTCCGGTCTTTCGGGATACTATCACTACCAGGGAGCTGTCCGATCCGGCTAATCTTGTTCTGATTCAGATCGTATTCAATCAGACCATTAAAGAATGAAACCTGGGCATAAAGTTTCGTTTCATCCTTGCTAAATACCATTGGTCGAACTGAATTGGATAAATCCTTGCGACCAAATGCATCGAGTGCAGGTCTGAAATCAATTTTTCTCAGCACTTGATGGGTATTGGCATCCGCGATACTAATGTAGCGTTTTCCTTTGGTGAAATCCTGCCACTGTGCATCCATTGACGTTTCAACATTGCCAATCGCGGAGTTCAGGATTTTGTTACCATCATCGAAGTAGATATTTTCATGCGGTTTATCACCCGTAGCAAAACGCCCTAACTCTTTGCCAGTGTGAATATCCAGGACATGTACCACATTGCCTGAAGATGCTGACACCGCCACGCGTTGACCATCTGGCGAAACCGCCATGTGATCGGCGCGAAAACCTTCAACTGGTGTACGCCAGTTCATCTTGCCTGTTTTGATATTAATAGAGACCACATCGGCGAAACTTGGACGCGATGCCACGATGGACTGACCATCTGGCGTCGAGTACATATCATCTACCAACTGATCATTACCTTCACCCGCTGTGGCCTGAATATAGGTATAGGCAATCAGCTTGATTGGATTGAGATGAATTTCTTTGAGACGCTCTTTACGGTCAGGAATCATGTTAATGACGCCAATTTTGCCAAAATCACCCGATGGACGAATCACAGTCACTGTGCCATCCCAGTTGTTTCCGACAAAGAAAACCTGCTGTGAATTGACAGGTGCAGCTGAAGGCGCAGAAGCGGCCTGTACACTCGGAAACGCAGACAGCATCGCCATTGCAGATAAGGTCAGATAGAATCGTGGCCATTTTTTATTTTGAACTTTCATCCTTTATGCTCCGCATAATCATTTTTATTATTTTTAATTCTTTATTGCGCACATTTCCGCTGTGCTTATTCGTGACCTAATATACAAAGGTATAAAATGATTTGCTGATTTTTCCGACCAAAAAAAGATCACTTCAAACGCTATTCATATAAATCTTCAGGGGAATTTGACCTTATACATCCAGCACATCGACAAACTGTGCATTCAGCACTTTGGCAAGATCAGCCGGCTTCAGTCCGATATCCAAGCCTCTTTTACCGCCACTCACATATATTTTATTGAGCTTTTCTGCTGATACATCAATGACTGTTTTTAAACGCTTCTTTTGTCCGATTGGACTGATTCCACCGACCAGATAACCGGTTAAACGTTCTGCATGTTTCGGATCTGCCATTTGCAGTTTCTTACAACCACAAGCTGCCGCTACTTTTTTTAGATTAAGCTGATGATTGACTGGTAACACGGCAACAAAATACTGTTTTTCATCTGTTACCAATAGCGTTTTAAAGACTTCTTCGACTTGTAATCCTAATTTTTCTGCAGCCTCTAAACCAAAGCTTTTCGCATTGGCATCATGTTCATATTCATGAATACTATATTCAATTTTTTGAGTTTTTAAGAGTTTACATGCAGGTGTCATAATACTTCTGGCTCAAGTCTGATCGCCTTAGTATATAAATATTCGCTCAAGAAGTTAATGTTTTTGCCCCATACCTCTGCTCCATATGCATGACTACAAGCTGTTTCTGAGATTTTTTGCAAAGAGAGTGACGTGTAAAATACCAACAAAGATATGTGTTTTTGCCACTATCTAGATATCAGATGCGCCTGTGCCTAGCGACTTAGAATGCTTTGAAATGAACATATTCGTCATTTCATCAAGATAGCGACAATCTAAATTTTTCCAAATCCTTCGCTATAAATCTCTTTAAATTCGATGTCTGTTTCTTAGTCAGCTTTATAAATTTAGAAACAGAACATAAAACTGATCTCTAAATTGAAGTAACTTATTTTTATCTGGTATTTTGTAATAAAATGCATATAAAAACACAGACTAAAATATTAAAATAAGCTTATTAACATATTGTCTTATCTTGCCTTTTTAAGTATTTCTCCATCTTTTCAAGATGAGATTTTGACATTAAGGGAAGCACGGTTAAAGGCAAAGTTAGGCTAGTCATCCTCTCACGCAAATCAAGGATCTCTCGATTGAATGTCCTAATCGTTTAGGCCAGACATGAATTTTGCAAGATTAAAAATATGATCAAACAGCAGAGCTGATCCTTAACATGAAGATACAGTTACATAAAGGATATTAACTGTTTTTGCCAATTGGGTTTACAATGAAAACAATCTGAATACCCTGCGAATTGTAATTTTTTAACATTGCCAAATCTCTGCAAAGTTTTCATTATAGCGCCACTGTTTAGGATATGCTTTCTACGTCAATTCAAAGAAATTATAAATAGTCATGTAGAAAATCATGCAATAATAAGCAGAGTTTGCAGCTATCTTGCAAACAAACCTCGATACTTTTTAATTGGAGCATGCTGGATGAGTTCGACCATTTTGGTTATTCATGGACCGAATTTAAATTTGCTTGGAAAGCGCGAACCAGAAGTTTATGGTCATCTTACGCTTGGCGATATTAATCAGCAACTGACTGCTCAGGCTCAACAGGCCACATTACAACTCGATACCTTCCAAAGCAACTGGGAAGGCGCAATCGTTGACCGAATTCATCAAGCCCAACTCGACGGCGTACAATATATCATTATCAATCCGGCAGCATTGACACATAGTTCTGTTGCGGTTCGCGATGCCCTGCTTGGTGTCGCCATTCCTTTTATTGAAGTCCATTTGTCAAACGTCCATGCACGCGAGGCATTTCGACATCATTCGTACTTGTCCGATAAAGCCATCGGCGTGATCTGTGGTCTGGGTGCAAAAGGCTATGCTGCTGCGCTCGACTATGTCATTGAAAAAATACAATCTTCTACAAAATCTTAATTAGGAATACTGTCTCATGGATATCCGTAAAATCAAGAAACTCATCGACTTGATGATTGAATCTGACTTACAGGCGATCGAAGTTAAAGAAGGCGATCAATCGATTGCATTAACTCGTCGTAATCCAGTGGTTGCAGCGGCTGTTCCTGCAATGCCTGCACCTGCAGCTGAAGTACCTGCGGCGAAGTCTCCGCGCGGTGCTGTTGAAACATCTCCAATGGTTGGGGTGTTTTACTCTGCACCAAGCCCAGGCGAAGCGACATTTGTCAAAGTGGGTCAAACCGTTTCTGCTGGTGATACCTTAGGTATTATCGAAGCAATGAAAATCATGAACCCGATTGAAGCAACTCAAAGTGGTGTGATCGAAGAAATTCTAGTGAAAAATGGTGAAGTGATTCAATTCGGCCAACCACTTTTCCGCTACCGCGCTTAATCACCCCGGGGATTTATAATGTTGCAAAAAGTTTTAATTGCAAACCGTGGTGAAATTGCTTTACGCATCACCCGGGCTTGCAGAACTTTAGGGATCAAAACCGTAGGTGTCTATTCTGACGCAGACAAAGACCTGATGCATTTGCGTTTCTGTGATGAAGCCGTGTGTATCGGTCCGGGTGCGAGCAGTGACAGCTATCTGAATATTCCTGCGATTATTACAGCTGCTGAAATTACTGGCGCAGATGCCATCCATCCTGGTTATGGTTTTCTCGCTGAAAATGCTGAATTTGCAGAAATCGTAGAAAATTCTGGTTTTATCTTTATCGGTCCACGTCCAGAACATATTCGCTTAATGGGGAACAAGGTTTCTGCCATTATTGCCATGAAAAAAGCGGGTGTACCAACTGTACCGGGCTGCGACCATGCCGTAACCATTCACAATGCACTCGCTGAAGCGAAAGAGATCGGTTTCCCGCTGATTGTCAAAGCTGCTTCTGGCGGTGGTGGTCGTGGTATGCGTATCGTAGAAAATGTCGATACCCTGCTCGAATCTGTTCAGGCTGCACAGCGTGATGCGGAAATGTGGTTCGGTGATGATACGGTCTATATGGAACGTTTCCTGCAAAAGCCACGTCATGTCGAAGTCCAGGTACTGGCTGATGGTAATGGCCACGCGATTCACCTCTATGATCGTGACTGCTCGCTACAGCGTCGCCATCAAAAAGTACTGGAAGAAGCGCCAGCACCGAACTTACCAGAGCAAGCACGTGCCGATATTCTAGAAGCCTGTGTCAATGCCTGTAAACTGATGCAATATCGTGGTGCAGGTACATTCGAATTCCTGTTTGAAGATGATGGATTCTTCTTCATTGAAATGAATACGCGTGTTCAGGTTGAACATCCGGTAACTGAAATGGTAACCGGTATTGATATTATCGAACAGCAATTGCGTATTGCTGGTGGCTTAGGTCTCGATATTCAGCAAGAAGATGTTAAGGTTTTAGGACATGCGATTGAATGCCGTATTAACGCAGAAGATCCATCAACCTTCTTGCCTTCACCCGGCAAGATTGAGAGCTTCTATGCACCAGGCGGCGCAGGTATCCGCTTAGACTCGCACATCTACCCAGGCTATAGCATTCCGCCGTATTATGACTCGATGATCGCCAAACTGATTTCGCATGGCAAGGACCGTGAGACGTCTATTTCTCGCATGAGAAATGCCTTGGAAGAAATGATTTTGACTGGTGTTAAAACCAACATTCCTTTGCACAAAGATTTAATCCTTCAGGATAAAAACTTCTGCAAACAGGCAATGGATATTCATTACCTAGAGAAGCATTTGTTAAAGCAGCTTGAAGGTGCTGAAGACAAAGCTTAAATCAAAGCTCATAAAAAACCGCTGTCATTCAGCGGTTTTTTATTGTTTGCAATCTAAGGCAATACGCGTCTGAGGACGGCAAAACATTGCTCAGCTTTTTCATTGGCACAGAAATTAATCGTATAAGAGTTTTGCCATTTCACAAAATACTGTGAAATTTCACCAGATTGGTCAACTTGGTTACCCGAGCAGTCTTTTTCATTATTATCATATTTCACTTGCAGAATTAGTGCGGGAATCTGCTGCGAAGGGTCTTGTGCGGGTTGATAATCATATAACCCTGATGTCCATTCGTCGCCACTTTTGATCACAACATTATTATTTCCCTTAAAATTATAATATTCGATGCACTTTTTATTATTCGGAATTTCCATCCCCCACAAACCGACAATTTCCGGACGGGTTTTAACAGTAAAGGTATTTGGAATTTCAGCAGTTTTAACTGGAGTATTCTCTGATTTTTTATTTTCTGTCGCCATTAGCCAAGGTGAGCTCATGATTAAGATAAGGCTAAGACATGTTTTTTTCATATTTACTGGCATCTTTTTAACAATTAATTCTAAATTATCATATTTATTGGGATCATGTCCCACTCTAACGCAATTTCAATACAGAGTCAGAAACTATTTATCACATTGTTTAAAAACATAGATTTCTTTTCTGATTTTTTTTGTATATATTTCGTATATAAGAATCTTAATAGTTCGTATTAATAACAGATTAATCAAACAATAAAATCATATTTTGGGTCAAACTTAGTTGCTAAACAAAGTGATCATTCACACTTAAAAATTTGAATATAGGATTTTAAATTTGCAATTAGCTCGAATAACAGAAAAACAATTAAATCATGAAACTCATGCTTATTTCGTTATTGTTTTTGCTGTTTTAGTATGTTGTCTTATTGGGATCGCAACCAGACCGCTAGAGTATCTGGCCTTATTATGGCCGGCGAACGCGGCTTTGCTGGCCCTATTTTTACGCTTTCCACATTTAAATAATCTGGGAGGCTGGTTAGGCGCGTTCAGTGCTTTTATGTTTGCAGATCTGGTCACCGGGAATGGTTTACTGCATAGCCTGTTTCTTACCCTTTCCAATTTGATTAGTACCATTGTTTCGATATTTTTTATTCGATATTTCAAGATTAATTACAAATACTATAATACCGGTTATACCTTTGTTCATTTATTTGGCATCTTCGCTTTTGCAGGCTGTCTGGCCAGTGCAGCCTTTGCAGTTCTCACCTTGCCGAATCTACCAAATTCATTCATGACCAAAGAAAATTTATGGATTGATTTTGGTCTGTGGTGGACCGGAGAAATGGTGAATTATATTGTGTTTCTCCCTTTAATCTTGGCATTCCCAAGAATAAAAGACCTGCAGTATCTATTTAAAAACCGTCGTCAAAAACGTAATTATTTCAGCTATTTTTTACCGGCATCTTCAGTCGTGGCCTGTGTCATCATTACCAATATTTTTTCAGGTCCGGGCGCCCTGCTCTATCCTTTGGCTGCGCTGATCTGGGCCGCATTAACCTATCGCCTGTTTAGCATGACACTGATTAATGCGTTTGTGACTATTTTAACCTATTACAGCCTGACGCAGTTTTATGCCACAACGCATGACACCTTGGCAGATTCTACGATTTATATTTCGCTCCGGATCGGGCTGTTTATGCTGGCCTTATCTCCGCTCATCCTGTGTATTATCAGCCAAAACCGCAATGAACTGTTTAAACGGGTTCTCTATCTGGCCAATCATGACAGTCTGACCCGCACCATGAACCGTCATTTTTTCTTTCAGAAAGGTGAATATTTACTGCAATATGCCAACAGAATGGAATTTTCGGTCATCATGCTGGATATTGATCATTTCAAACGTCTGAACGATGATTTTGGCCATCATGTCGGTGACAAAGTGCTGCAACATTTTGCGGAAATCATTCGCTGCAATTTACGTGCTGAAGATCTGTTTGCACGAATTGGTGGGGAAGAATTTGTGCTGTTACTCTGGAACACCGAGCCTTTTGAGGCTAAGGATATTGCAGAACGCATACGTAAACGTGTAGAAAAAACCCCGATGCATCAATCAGATGGTTCAGATCTCTACATTACCGTGAGTGTAGGGATTACCCATCAAAATGAACCACAATCACAAGACCTGCAACACCTGATCAATATTGCGGATCAAGCCTTATATCAGGCCAAACATCGTGGACGTAATCAGGTGGTACTTGCATCTTAAACTAAAATCATCTACAACCTTGAACAGCATTAACGCTAGGGAATGGCAATGAAATTAGAAGAATATCTACAATATGACGGTTTAGGACTGGCTGAACTGGTCGCCAATAAACAGGTACATTCCAGTGAACTTTTATCCGCTGCCTTAGAGCGTAGCTCAATTGCCAATCCCGAACTGAATGCTATTATTATTCCCATGCATGAGCATGCATTAAAACGGACCCAGCAGAATTTATCCGGACCTTTTGCCGGTGTGCCTTTTCTGGTCAAAGACCTGTTTCAGGAATATGCAGGTTATCCAACCTCTTATGGCTGTCAGGGCTTAAAACGGATCGGTTATATTGCCGAAACCAATGCCGAGATTGTCAATCGTTGGGAAAAAGCTGGAATTGTCACTTTTGGCCGTACCAATACGCCTGAATTTGGCATTAAAGGGATTACCGAACCAGATGCCTGGGGTAGCTGTAAAAATCCATGGAATTTACAACATAATAGCGGCGGCTCTTCGGGTGGCTCGGCTTCTGCTGTGGCTGCCGGCATTGTACCAATTGCGGGTGCAGGCGATGGCGGCGGTTCGATACGTATCCCCGCTTCATATTGCGGGCTGTTTGGTCTAAAACCAAGTCGTGGCCGTACCCCCTGGGGGCCGCAAATGAGTGAGGCCATGCATGGTGCAGCGATTCAGCATGTCCTGACTAAAACAGTGCGGGACAGTGCTGCAATGCTGGATGCCACGCATGGTGAAGATCACAGCTCGCTATTTAAGATTCAGCGTCCACAGCATCATTATTTGGATGTGATTCAGCAACCACCGAAAAAACTGAAAATTGCCTTTAATCCCCATTCTACCATTGGCACGCCTGTCTCTCCGGATGCTGTGAAAGCCATCGAACAGACGGCCAAACTGCTGGAATCTTTGGGACATGAGGTGGTTGAAGACCGTCCGGCCATCGATGGCATGCAACTGGCCAAGGATTTTATTACCACCTGGTTTAGCCAGTTTTCATTTATGCTGGATGAAATCCAGAAAGGCTACTCGTCTAAAGCGAAGGATTTTGAACTGGACTCTTTAGCACTGGCGGCTTTTGGAGCTAAAACCAGCGCACTTGATTATATCCAGAACCTGAATAACTGGGGCCAGTACGTGACCCAGATGAATCATTTCTTTGATGATTATGATCTGTATCTGACGCCTGCAACCGCAACCGTCGCACCGAAAAATGGCGAAGTCAAAACACCTGCATGGCAGAAGCCAATTTTAAAGGCTTTATTGGGTATAGGTAAGGCCCATCTGCTGGCACAAGGTAAACTGGTCGATCAGATTGTCAAAGAAAACCTGAAATGGGTACCTTTTACTCAACTTGCCAATATTACCGGGCTTCCAGCCATGTCAGTACCCTTGTACTGGAATGAACAAAACCTGCCGCTCGGTTCGCAGTTTATTGCACCCTTTGCCCGTGAAGACCGGCTATTACAATTAGCTGCTCAACTGGAACAGGCACAGCCTTGGGTTCATCAGTACGCCAAAATTCGGATCTAAATTTTAAGCATCAGAGGCATCATGAAGATATCTTTGATTGCTCAACTTTATTGGGCAACCCAAAAATCAATAACAAACCAAACAAAGTCGATGCGGCGGCAAACATAAAGATGGTTTCTCCGCCAATTTTATCCCAATAATAGCCCGCCAGAATGCTGCCACTTGCTACGCCTAAGCCCCACATGGTGCTATATAAAGCCTGTCCACGGCCTTGCTGTGCAGCAGAGAAGTTCTGGAAAATAACCCGCATGGCGATCATGTGAAATAAACCAAAACTCAAGGCATGAATCGTTTGGGCAAAAAATTGTGCCACAAATACAGATGGAAATATGCCTACAATCAGCCATCTGAAGCCAGTCATCAACAGGCAAAGTATCACCAGATGACGCCATGACCAGCGTGTCAGAAAGAAGGTAGCATAAGCAAACATAATAATTTCAGCAATAACCCCAATGGACCAAAGCAATCCGATCTGACTGCTACTAAATCCCGCCTGACTAAGATAATTACTATAAAAACTATAAAACGGCGCATGTGAAAACAGCATGATCAGTTCAATCAGAAAAAAGCTGTATACAACCGGGCGCTTGAAAATCGGCCAGAGGGCTTCCAGCTTTTTCTGTGCAATAGGCGCCGCCGTGGGTTCTTTAATGCTAAAAGACCAGAGAAAAGCCAGAAATGAAATACACAGCAATAAAACTGGAAGCATGCTAATGCTGATAATTTCAAAGATGGCGCCCAAGCCAAATACACCGATAATAAATCCAACCGAACCCCATTTCCGGACTTTGCCATAAAGTTCTGCTCTTTTTTCCCCGAGCCAGAATAGAGTCACGCCTTCAAATTGTGCCAAAATCGCATTTTGAAAAAAGCTGAAAATCAGCATCAGTAAAGCCACTGACTGAAAGCTGTTAGGAATGATAAATATCATCAACCAGATACAGGCTTCCATCCAGGTGGCAATCCGTACCAGCAACATGCGCTTACCAGATTTATCTGCAATCCAGCCCCAAATAAAAGGCGCAAAAAACCGAGTGAGAATCGCAATAGAAGATAAAACACCGATTTCCTGATAGTTAAAGCCTTGATCTTCCAGATACAGACTCCAGAACGGCATGAATGCGCCCACAATCGCATAGTAGAAAAAATAGAATCCTCCCAGTCTGGTACTGATTGCAAGTGCTTGCATTAGATTGTATTCCCTTGCATCTTCAATGGCTTATAAATACTAATAGTTGCGTCATATTGCATTGAATTGCCCTTACTTGCTGTTCAAAGGTCTACAAATCCACAGAAAATATATTTTAAAAAAATTTGTAGAGTGCACCCTAAGGCACGAAATTTTCGTAAGTTTATGGCTAAATGTGGCTAAAGTAAAAAATCAATATTGAAAGGCATTTACAATACGTAAAAACATGAATCTATTTTTATAAAGCAACCTCGGATAAAAAATGGGAATATTTTTAAGAAGGAGTTATTTCAATTCACCTTTGATACTTAATAAAGCAAAGTTACGGGAATATTGAATACTTTTGAAATAAAAACACGCTTTAAATCTTCTCTCCAAATAGCTAAGCCACTGATTTAAAATCTTCAATCCTCTATTTAAGAGGCCTATTTTTAGAACTAAAATACTCATTGTGGAGTTTAGGTATCGAAGCAATATCCGATAATTCCATTGACTTCGCACTTTAGTAGACAAATCATCTACCTGCACCATAATTCAAAAATATGCCGAAATATGAATAAGATATAAATCTCGAAATCCTACATATCGCTACACTCGCATCTCTAAATCATCTCATTGTAAGTGCTTTTAATATGCCATTCTAGGCAGGTCGAATCTTCGACAATTAAAATTGAGAAACTTATGTTAGTTAATACAAATACTGCTCAAAAAGCGTCTTTCAATCAATTTTCTAATAATGCGACTGAGAACAAACCTAAGCCAAATGAGCAAGAGCAAAAACCGAATCAAGGAGAGCCAGCTCCTATGACCAAAGAGCAAAATGATCAAAAAAATCAGGCGGATAAGAAAAACTCATAATATTATGTTGAATTAATAAAAGAAGCCTATCTCCCTGATAGGCTTTTTGCATTCAAAAGATAAACATTTTCCATAAAAGCCTGAGAAATAAAAAAGCCCATCCTATGATGAGCTCTTTAATCCAATAGATCTAATTCTTACGAAGCTGCGAATTCTTGCAGTACAAATTGTTTTACACTTTCATCAAAATTTGGTCTGGAAAGAGCGAGCTTGCCATTTTTCATAGATTTATAACAATAGCTTGCGGCTACGCCTACACCAAACAAAGTCAACAACTTCATTGCTCACCTCATTAACTGTCAGATTTGAATACAAAAATTAGCATTCAAATGTGTAGTTTTCCAACTTAATTTAGAGTGTTTTTTGTACTCCATGTTAATTAATGTATGGGTAGAAAATAACAAAGCTGACCATTGGATAAGCTGTTCTAACGTCAAAACCTAATTGTTGATGTGCATATCAGCCCAATTAAGGAAGCTGTTTTTATCTGTAAATTTAGGTGCAGAACTTATGCTCAGTATTTCTTTATTTCCAAATTTACCACTAATGTTATGGAATGCTTGGACTTTAAATTCCTGAGGCTCTCCTTCGTGCAGCGTTCTAAAATACTCTACTGACTTATCAAACTCACTTTTCTCTTTAAAGCCAGGACGTTCTTTTAAAAACTCATAAACTTGTTCTAGAGCGGGTAAATAATTATTTCTAGGCATTCTGTATTCTCTAAAATTATGAGTTTTATTGTGAATGCCTATTCTGAATTAATAGTGATAAGAATGTTTAAGCTTTTCTTACCGTTTATGTAACCCTTTCTTCTTTCAAGCAGTCACGACATACTTTCGCTTCTTTACCATCCGCTTGGCATTCGATTTCTGTGACACCATGAAGACCGAATAAACAAAAGATAAAATGCAGCATGACCTTTCTGCGCAAAAGATAGCTCCTTCAGGCAAAGGAGGCAAAACTGGAAATAAAACTATAGCAATGGAATCTGGGCGCTCATTTTATCGAAGATTGTTTTTCATCCATTGGCGAAAAATTACATTCATATTCACCATAAAAATTCCGTTTCCAGACCCAACTACATTTACGATTTCGAATTGTTTTGAGGTCATCATTCTTATAGTTTAATTGTTATCGCAGATCAGAATGCTAAGCAAAGAGGTCGGTCATGTGTTCAAACTATGAATTCCCCTCAAAAAGTCAGCTCTCTTTATTAGATCTTCATGCAGAACAACTTGAATTGAACATGAAATCACATGTTTACCCCTTAGCACCTGCTCCTATCATGATGCGAGGTGCTGAGGGGTTTGAGTTAGATATTGCACGTTTCGGACTGATTCCCTTTTGGGCGAAAGAATTAAAATATGGTCGACATACTTACAATGCCCGAACTGAAACAATAGCGTCCAAGCCAAGTTTTCGACATGCCTGGAAAAACAACCAGTTTGCTTTAGTGCCCGTGGATACTTTCTATGAACCTAAATATATCGATGGAAAACCGCACTGGTTTGGTATTTCACGTGAAGATGGCAACCCTTTTACCGTTGCAGCCATTTATGATGATGTGCTCATTGAGGGTGAAAAAATCAGATCATTTTCGATGCTGACTATAAATTCCGATCAACACCTATTGATGAAACAGTTCCACCATCCAGATGACGAGAAGCGCTCGATTATTGTGATTCCTGAAGAATCACGCCATGATTGGTTATGCTGCGATCATGAACAAGCTCATGAGTTTTTCTTTGAAATGAGAGATGAGTTTAGAGCGAAACCCAGAGATCACCGGTTGTCGAAAAACTAAAAGCCCTAAAGCAAGTTAGGGCTTTTAAAATGTGAAAGAGCTATTTTTGTTCTCTCAATGGATTTTCCGGTTCTGCATTGGGTTTTTTCTCTGGCTTCACGCCCTTATACGAATCCTGATTGCCTTTATCATCATTAGATTCTTTTTGCGGATTTGATTCTTGCTCTGATTTATTGGTCATGTGTATCTCCTTTATCGATCCATTAAGAAATAAATATGACATCTGATCCTAAACATCAATATTATTTATGTTTCACATTCACTTTTTAGAAAAGCAAACTTTTCTGGAGGCGCTCTCACCTTTCACGACACTTGAAATTTAAATAATCAAATGAGCAGCGCTACCTGATTAGACAGCACAGCATGGAAATATCAGCTTAGGCGGGCATCGATTAAAAGAAAGTATCTGCCGATACATCAAAGCGCTCAGACAAAGCCTTGATATGACGGATATTCAGCTGACGTTTGCCATTCAATATTTCTGAAATTACTGATTGTGTCGCGACATCAGACAAGTCTGCTTGACTAAGCCCGTGTTGCTCCATCAACAAGGCCAAAGCCGTTCGTCCATCACCTTCTGGCATGGGTAGATGTTCATGCTCATACGCCGAAACCAGATCACCCAGTTGATGAATAAGCCCCATTAAAGGATGTGATTCATCATCGCCGACAATGTCCAAAAGCTCATCCAGGGCTTCAGTTAGTGTATGAAAGTCATCCTCATTTTCCGGCTTGCTGAGCAATGGTGCAACATAACGCCAGTGATCAACGGCCTGTTTAATCATTGCATTCATTCTAACCTTCCTTCCAATGACCTTTATCATATTCATGGTGAGACAAGACATGGCGAATATAAACGCGTTTTGCCTGATACATCACCACAGCAATCAGCCGAAGCTTGTTTCCACCGATATCGAATATATGAAACTTTCCAACCTTATCTACTGCGGGAAAGAGTCTCTTCATCTCAGCAAAATCCTTAGGATGATTGGCCTTCATCAGTCGATACCAACCATCTAATGCCGTTCCAGCCTGTGGCCACTTTTGCGTTGCTTCAAGAATTCGAGCGTGGGTGATCACATGCATATATTTTATCGCATTTTGCTATATTTCTAGTATATATAAATTATCGCATTTTGCAATATATTCTTATCCGGCTATTTTAGTTCTCAATTTTAATCATTAATCGACATGTAATCCTATTTAAATCATACTCTCATAAAGTATAGACTGTGACCCGTATCATTTAAATCCAGTTGAGTTCAATCGTTATCTTGGATTTTTATTATAAAAATTTCACCCACAAACAAAAACCCCGCCAACTGATGATTGAACGGGGATTGAGCTTCATTAACACATCCGGTGAATTGGAGCATTATTCAATATCTTTCAAGCAATCACGACACTCTTTCACCTCTTCATGATCACAGGTGTAATTGATTTCAGTCGCACCATGAAGGCCAAATAAACAAAATATAAACTGGATCATGCTTTTCTCCTGAATGTAACAAGCTTAATCAGTGATTAAGCTTGTATTGATTTTAAGACTCAATAACTCGATACGGAATAATCGGATCACGACCTGAGTAATAACTTAACCGCCTGAATACATTTCACAATTTAAGCAAAGTTAAGTTTTTGGCATTTAAGTTCGTGCAGGCTCTTCACTTTTAGTCTTTTGATCCTTCTTACAATGATCATTGCCCATCATATGACACATTTTTTCTTTGCAAGATTTAAAACAACAACCTACCATCACGCCCATGCCAAATGCACATATACATCTCATCATAGCTTTGCCCTGTCTTTTTATAAAAAGAGATATATAAATACCATCTATTCATGTAATGTGGTTCCGTTAATTAGACCACTCAATTCAGTTTTATAAGTGATAAATCCGCTCTAAATATTTAAATTATGCTGCCATTACTTTTAGTAAATGTTGATCATAAAATTCATCCGGTGTTGCCTTATTCAAACTTGAATGAGGACGTATCATGTTATAAAAATCCAAATATTCAGCAATTGATTGTTTCGCTTGTTTAACCGTATCGTAAGCCTTCAAATAGACTTCCTCATGCTTCACGCTGCGCCATAAACGCTCAATCATTACATTATCCATCCATCGTCCTTTCCCATCCATACTGATACGGATATTTCGCAATTTTAACTCATTCAAAAATGCCTCGCTTGTGAATTGACTGCCTTGGTCTGTATTAAACACCTCAGGACAACCATATTTCACAATTGCTTCTTGCAACGCATCTATGCAAAAGTCTGTTTCCATACTGATCGATACTCGATGAGCCAGTACTTTACGACTATGCCAATCTATAATTGCACACAGATAGACAAAGCCTTTAGCCATAGGAATGTACGTGATATCTGTACACCAGACTTGATTAGAGTGATCGATGACCATGTTTTTCAACAGATATGGGAAAATACGGTGTGCAAGATTAGGCTTACTGGTATTGGGTTTTGGATACAAGGCATGTATTCCCATCAAGCGCATTAAACGTCGGACTTTACGCCGACCTATTTGATGTCCTTGACGCTGTAGCATATCTCGTATCATTCGACTGCCCATAAATGGGTAGTCGAGATGAATTTCATCGATTAGACGCATCCAACTCAAATCAGTTGATGAAATCTCTTTGGGCTTGTAATACAACGTACTGCGATTGATTTGAATCAATTGCGATTGTTGTCGTACCGAAAGTTGATGGGTCTTATCGATCATTTTTTGCCGCTCAGCTGCCCTATTTTTCTGAGCGCACCTTCTAAAAAATCAATTTGCAATGCCTGATGTCCTATCTTGGCATGTAGAGCTTTGAGGTCAATCTCAGGTTCTTGTTGTGCTGTTGGTCGTGAAAAAATATTGACTGATTGCTCAAGCAGTTGATTTTTCCAATCGATGATTTGGTTTTGATGTAAATCGAATTGAGTAGAAAGTTCAGCGAGTGTGTGGTCGCCTTTAATTGCTGCGAGAGCAACTTTAACTTTAAACTCTGCTGAATGATTACGACGTTTTCTTCGTGTCATGGTTGACTCCAAAAACAAGCATTTCCCATGCTTATTGGGGAGTAGATTATCACTTATAGGCGTGGTCTAAAATCCTAGAACCACATCACATGTTTCACTCTTGAGAGAATTTTCAGGCTTTATGTTGTATATGAAAACTTATGTGAAAGAGAATAATTAAAGTAAAAAGCTCTCATTGAGCAATCCGTGTTTATAAACAAGAAAAAGCCTGCTTAACTCTCCTAAATTAAGCAGGCTTTATAATGTGCTGATTTTCTAATTATTTTCATTAAGTTTTTGGAATGAAGCCAAGATATCACTGGCCCAGCAGTCAATCTGTGTGTGATATATAGAGGCTATGTTTCTAAATGTGCAATAAGCGTTACTTTTCTTAATTGAATGGCTTTAATTTAGGCAAAATATATTTTATTCGTTAAATTTTATGCTTAAGAGAAAACAGATGGACACTTTAGATCAATATGCATAACAATAAATTTGTTCATTTTTTAGGATAAAATTCCCTGTTGCTGTACTGTATGTGAATATCAGGAATTTTTGACTTCTTCTAAAGTTGGTAGATGACTGCTTTCTTTTTGGCTATTTCTCTCTATAATTTTTGATATGACAAATAACAAGATTTTGACATCATGATAAATCGTATACTGATTACTTTATTGATAAGTCTGACAATAAGTGGCTGCCAAAAGCAGCAAGCCGACAGTTCAGCGGAACCTGATCAAGCCCTCAAAGCCCAATTTGAACAATCAGATAATCAACTCAGTGCTTATCTGGACAAACTAGATTCTTCCAGTATTAGTCCAGAAGAAAGAACACGCATACTCTGTGAACAATATCCTAAAGAATATAAAACTCGTTATATGCCGGCTTTATTAAAACTTATGCCTCAGGAATATACAGAAAAAGGACTGCTTACAGATTTAGACAATGCCTTAAGCTTTTATAAGCAGAAAGCCAATATCCAGTGTTAATTCATACTGATTAACGTCTATAACCAAATTTTTACCCTAAAAAAACCGCCTGATTCAGGCGGTTTTTTTATGAACGTACAGGGCGAATTCAAACATGAGGTGCGACAGTTTCAAAAGCCTTATGATAATCAACAAGCTGAGCAAATTTCTCTAATGGTGTAAGCCAATCTAACGCTTTTCTAGGGCGAGTATTCAGTGACATGGCAAC
>NZ_VPEC01000031.1:0-12823 GCF_013417355.1 Acinetobacter sp. YH12255 | reverse complement strand
AGAGGATAAGCAAAGCACTGCTTTGCCCGAGCGCAAGACGAAGGCTATGCCTGAGTAAGAGGATAAGCAAAGCACTGCTTTGCCCGAGCGCAAGACGAAGGCTATGCCTGAGTAAGAGGATAAGCAAAAGTTGTTTCTTGGTTTGACCGCAAGACGAAGGCCAGGCCTGAGTAAGAGGATAAGCAAAAGTTGTTTCTTGGTTTGACCGCAAGACGAAGGCCATGCCTGAGTAAGAGGATAAGCAAAAGTTGTCTCTTGGTTTGACTGCAAGACGAAGGCCATGCCTGAGTAAGAGGATAGCAATAGTTGATACTCTTTATCTGAATGCAAGACGAAAATTACACCTGAATAAAAGGATATGACGATTAATCTCATGGTCCGAATACAGGAAAAAGCTGTATCTAGATAACAGCACTGATGTTGCTGTTTGATCTATAAGTTGAAAGCTATATCTGAATGAAATGTATAAAGTGAGAAATAAGTGATCCACGTTGTTTTATATGAGCCCGAAATTCCTGCAAATACAGGCAATATTATTCGTCTGTGTGCTAATACGGGAGCACAGTTGCATCTGGTCAAGCCACTGGGTTTTGAACTGGATGATAAAAAACTGAGACGTGCCGGTCTGGATTATCACGAATATGCACGTATGCAGATTTGGGACACTATCGAAGATTGTCTGGCCGATCTGGCAAGCAAAGGCATTGCTCTGGATGCGGTCTATCCACTGACCACCAAAGGGACTGAAACGCCACATACCTCGGACTTGAACCGTCCTGTGGCATTGTTGATGGGGCCGGAAACGCGTGGTCTGCCTGAACATGTTCGGATGATGTTCCCGCAGCAGCACTGGATTCGTTTACCGATGGCAGAGAACTCTCGTAGTTTAAACCTTTCGAATGCCACGGCAGTGATTGTATATGAAGCCTGGCGTCAGCAGGGTTTTAAAGCGCTCTAAGCTTAAATTTACAATAATTTGAAAAGCTGCCTTTAGGTGGCTTTTTTATTTGCTAGGATAGAGAGAGACAACTGATTGGAATAAGAAGGATATACGCGTGAAGCCGATATTAAAATTTGCCTTGGCCTGTTGTATTGGAATGACTGCTTTACACCTCGGTGCGCAAGAAGCAAGTGATGTAATGGGGGAAACGCAACAAGTTCAGCCAATTACGCAAGCGGAAATACAGCAAGGATTGGCCGACATGCAAAAACGCTTGGATGCGCGGATCGATAACTGGGGACAGAGTCTGAATTCCGATGATTTTGAATGGACTTGGCGTGGACGTAAATTGAAGCAGACCAAACGTCAGGAAGTCTGTGCTATTTTTCAGGATGTGGTCAATGAAATGTATCAGCTGGCGGTCAAGAATAAAGCCAGACTAAATCCGGAAGAGCAAAAATTATTGTCGCGTAGAAGTCTGTTCATTGAAAAACTGGGCTATGAAAATAATCGGGTCAATACCCAAATGGGTTTTGATTGTCGTTTATCCTAAGTAAAATCAAAAACATAAAAAAGGCGCTTAAAGCGCCTTTTTTATTTGAACCGGAACAATATTATTTATCGTCAAATTCGTTGTGCTGAGGTGCAGGATGCTTGAAACCTTTGGTTTTATAACCCAGGTACAAGATACCGCCAAATGCCCAGATCAGACCATATTTCAATGAGGTTTGATCAACTTCGAGCCATAAGGCAAATACTGCAATGAAACCTGCAAGTGGTACCACTACAAAGTTCAGAATTTCTTTCGCAGTTTTGGTACGACCATCACGTAAAGCATAGCGTGAAATGACAGACAAGTTTACGAAACTGAACGCCGTCAATGCACCGAAACTGATCAGTGAAATCACAAAATCAAGATCCATGAAGCCAGCTGTTAAGGCTACAGCACCGACAATCATAATGTTGTATGACGGTGTGTAGTTTTTCGGACTGATATGACCAAAGATTTTCTTGTTGATCACGCCATCACGGCCCATGACGTACATTAAGCGAGATACACCTGCATGTGCAGAAATCCCAGATGCCATGACGGTAATGATTGCAAAACCAAGTACATAAGCCTGGAACAAGGACCCACCCACCAGCATCAAAATTTCCGGCTGAGTTTCAGCAATATTCTGGAAATATGAACCTGGATTGTTCGGGAAGTAAATCTGCATGAAGTAAGTGCTGATAATGAAAATAATACCGGCAATTAAAGCGGTCAAGAAAATCGCTTTAGGCAAAGTTTTTTCAGTATCTTTGGTTTCTTCAGCCAGCGAGCTTAAAGAGTCAAAACCAGTGAAAGAGAAGCACAGTAAAGTCGCACCAGTAATCAGGGCGCCTACTGAAGTTAATTCATTCCAGAACGGTTCCAGACTCCAGAGCTGATAGCGTTGCTCAGCTGTGATTGGACCATCCGCATTAAAGCCAGCCTGTAACTTGCTGTAGACCATCCAGGTAAATACGGCAATGACAATCAACTGCACGAACACGATCATACTGTTGAAGTTCGCTACAAAGCGCGCACCACGTAAATTGATGCCAGTCATGAATGCAGTCAATACCACGACCCAAACCCAATGATTGATATCAGGGAACAGGGCTTCTAGGTAAATGACGGCAAGAATGATGTTGACCATTGGCGACAATAAATAATCGAGCCAAGATGACCATCCCACCATGAAACCCACATTTGGGTGAATGGATTTTTGCGCATAGGTATAGGCCGAACCCGAAGAAGGGTAGCGACGAATCATATGACCATAGCTCAAAGAGGTTAACAAAATTGCAATCAGCGCAAAAATGTAAGAGGTGGGAACGTGGAAGTTACTTTCTTCAGATACCAGACCGAATGTATCAAACAAGGTCATGGGTTGAATATAAGCCAAACCAATAATAATGATGTGCCAGAGTCCCAGCGTTTTTTGCAGTTTAGCTGCCGATTGAGTCCCAGAGATATTAGTCAACGGCGTTATCCTCTTAATCGTTGATCAAGGATCAGTCATATTTATAAGGATCGTTTGAGACGAACGATCCCCCCTACAGTTTTCTATAAAAGCCCGCCAATCTACTTGAAAAGAAGGGCTTTTGCTAGCTATTTTTTTGACTTTTGAGGTGCATAAAGTATGCCATTCAAATTAATGCAATAATTTCTTTATGCAAGATAAAAGCCTGATGTCTAAAAAAACATCAGGCTTTAATTTTCGCTATATTGGCTTATTTTTCAGTAATTACCAAGCCTTTTTTAAGATAGATTTTAAATCTTCCAAGGTGGCTTCTTTCGGGTTATAAATGATGGAACCATCATTCAAGGCTTTCTCTGCCACTTCATCCAGCTGCGCTTCAGAAATCTTGCCGGTTTCACGTAATGTACGTGGCAGTTTGGTCAGACTATAAATCCGATCTCGCATGGTCAGAATAGTGGCAATGGTTTTGTCTGCGCGTAAATGTGCTGGTGTTTGCGCATAAATATCGGCACCTGCCAAAGGTAGTAACAGATCAGCAATCTTGTCACCATTGACCTCTTTGTTGTATTCCAGCACATACGGCAGGAACAGGTTCATACATAAACCATGCGGCAAGTGCACCACTGCACCCAGTGAATGACCGAGTGAATGCACAATCCCGACCATCGAGTTAGAAAATGCAATACCGGCCATGGTCGATGCTTGAGCCAGTTCCAGACGGCCTTGCGCATCATTGGGATTATCCAGCACATTGAATAGATGGCTACTGATCTTCTTGACTGCTGCGGTGGCATAAGCATCCGAGATTGGATTGGCTGCCATACAAGTATAAGCTTCGACCGCATGGGTCAGTGCATCCATTGCGGTCATGGCGGTTAAATGCGGCGGCAAAGTCTGGGTCATGCGCGGATCTAAAATCGCAGCATGCGGCATCAGATAATACGATGCGAAAGGCATTTTAACGTTCTTCTCGGTATCTGAGACGACAGCCACCATGGTGACTTCTGAACCTGTCCCTGAAGTTGTTGGAATCACAAAAAATGGTTTCAGTGGCTTAGGCAGGTTGTGGGCACCAGAATATTTAAGCAAGTCATCACCCCCTTCAGACACCAGAATATTGGTGGCCTTGGACGTATCAATGACTGAACCACCGCCTACAGCAATGATCGCATCACAGTGATTTTCACGATACAGTTTTGCCGCACTACGTACTGTACCCAAGCTAGAGTCGGGGGGGACGTCATCAAAAATGGCTACAATTGCAGCATCTGCCATTTCAAATGCCGCTTCAATCGGTGCCAGCAGATTATTGGCGCGTACACCTTTGTCGGTAATGATCAGTGGACGTTTTGCGCCTAAGGTCGCAAGTTCAAACGGAATATGTTCTAACGCGGCATGTCCGGCAATGACTTTAACCGGACAGAAAAATTCATAATAAGGTTTAGCCATGTTATACACTCCGTTTTAAATAAGATTGAGCGATTTTTAGATAAATACTGCTCGCTTCGCTTAGTTTTTCTTTGAGGCTGAGATTGCTTGGATATTCTTTGACAGCCAGTTGCGCCACCAGTTTAGGCAAAATCAGTGCTTCCATTTTATTTAGACAACGCACCAGACGAATGGCATTGGAAATATCGCCATCGGCAATCATGCGGTCATTGGCAAAGGCTTGAGAGGTGCTTTCCTGAAAGGAAAAAACTAAAAAAGCATGGTGCAGATGTTTAAAGGTAATAGTCAGATCAGGTGCTTTTTCCAGATTTTTCACCAGTTCCAATTGCTTGTCCTCAGTGACCCGCGCCACAAAGGCTGGGCCATGCGGAAAGACTTTCATGGAAAGAGTGAAATGGACTGGAAATTGGGCAACTTCCTGTTTGATTTCTTCATCCACCTGACTTGCCATGACCAGACCGCGGCCAATCACATCCATCATGAGTTTGACATAGGCAAGCTGCAAAGCGGGTTTTACGGATTTAGTTGCAATCACGTGATGATCCCTATCTCAATATTATTGGTTTAGAGTAAATACTCTAATTTATTTGGGGGTGAAATGCAAAGGCTTTATCTTTGCTCGACAGTGACTTGATTAAAGTAACCGCTGTGGCGCAAAGTTTCAATAATTTCACGACATAACTGGTTGAATTGTGGCGGTTGTTCCAGTAGGTCGCTCATGCGAACCATTTCCAGTCCCGCATAACCACAAGGGTTGATGGTATTAAATCCGCTCAGGTCACAATCCAGATTTAAGGAAAGACCATGATAGCTACGGCCTTTACGAATTTTAAAACCCAGTGACCCAATTTTTCGTTCAGCCACATAGACCCCCGGTGCATCGGGTTTGGCATAAGCATCAATGCCGTATTTTTTCAGCAGATCGATCATCAGGTTTTCAGCATAGGACACCAGTGTACGCACATTCCAGCCCAGGCGATTCAGGTCAAACATGAAGTAAGCCACCAGCTGGCCCGGGCCGTGCCAGGTCACTTGACCACCACGATCGGTTTGAATTACCGGGATATTGCTCGGTATCAGAATATGTTCTGGCTTACCGGCCTGACCTTGAGTCAATACATCCTGATGTTGCAGAATCCACAGCTGATCCGGGCTATGTTCATCACGGTTTTCCGTAAAAGTTTTCATTTCCAGAAAACGATCTTCATAAGGTGTGAGGTCGTGATATTGACGAATGATCAGCTCGGGCTTTTGCAGCACATCAGTCACAGGAAGTGTCCTTGGTAATTATAAAAAACTGATCATAATTATAATGATTTCGGCATGAAATAGGGGCGAGACCTACAATATTTAAGCGCTAGCTCAGTCATTGTACAGGCATAAAAAACACGCCCGAAAGCGTGTCTTTTGTATTTTTGATTACAGTGCGGTTTTAATCAGCGGACAGGCGGCCAAATCTGCATATACTGCATGCACCTGCTCCAGTTCCAAAAAGCGCAGTTGTGCGGTAATGGAATGATATTTGCCAGTACGCGACGGTGTGATGGTCATTTCACTGCCATCAAACTCAGGAAAATGTTTTACAAAGATATCATTTACGGCCTGACGCAGTTCAATGCCAGCAAGGCCAATCAGTTTAATCGGATAATCCATAGGGAAAACCCAAAGATGTTCTTGAAGTTCACGAGATGGTGTACGGTCTAACATGGTAGTCCCCCTGATTTGAAACGCCTGCAATCATGCAGGCGTTTGGGTCTGTCTTGGCTACTTAAGTGGAGACTGATGATTAAATTTCAAGTTTCCAGAATAAGCATCAAATCTTAATCATTCTCAAGGAATGAACGTAAGTGTTCTGAACGCGATGGATGGCGAAGTTTACGTAGTGCTTTCGCTTCAATCTGACGAATACGTTCACGTGTCACATCAAATTGTTTGCCCACTTCTTCCAAGGTGTGGTCGGTCGGCATGTCGATACCAAAACGCATTTTCAGGACTTTGGCTTCACGTTCAGTCAGGTTTTCCAGAACTTCGCGTGTCGCTTCTTTCAGGCCTTCTGAAGTCGCAGCATCAATTGGTGACGTGATGTTGCTGTCTTCAATGAAGTCACCCAGATGCGAATCTTCATCATCACCGATCGGTGTTTCCATCGAAATCGGTTCTTTGGCGATTTTTAGTACTTTACGTACTTTGACTTCGTCCATTTCCAGACGTTCGCCCAACTCTTCAGGTGTCGGTTCACGCCCCATTTCTTGAAGAAGCTGACGCGATACACGGTTGATCTTGTTGATGGTCTCGATCATGTGCACCGGAATACGAATGGTACGTGCCTGATCGGCGATTGAACGGGTGATCGCCTGACGAATCCACCAGGTTGCATAAGTCGAGAATTTATAACCACGACGATATTCAAACTTGTCCACCGCTTTCATCAAGCCAATGTTACCTTCCTGAATCAGATCCAGGAACTGCAAGCCGCGGTTAGTGTATTTTTTCGCAATTGAAATCACCAGACGCAAGTTGGCTTCGACCATTTCTTTCTTGGCGCGACGTGCCTTGGCTTCACCAACGGCCATGCGTTTGGCAATGTCTTTAATGCCTTTAACATCAAGACCCAACTCTTTTTCAATATCGGCAATCTTTTGCTGGAAGGCCAATACATCGGGACGTACTTTTTCCAGATAGGCTTTCTGGTCTGCAGGTGTTTTCGCGATCTGTTCATCTAACCAGGCTGGATTCGATTCCTGTCCCGGGAAAGAAGTACGGAACTGGGTACGATCCATACGACCACGGCGCACGGCATAACGCATCACTTCACGTTCTGCACCACGGATCTGGTCATGCGTACCACGAATCATTTCTGAAATGATATCGAATAGACGCGGCGTGAATTTGAACATCATGAATACGGTCGCCAGTGCTTCCAGCGCAGCTTCAGATTCTTCGCTGTCACGACCATGTTTTTCGATGGCTGTTTTGGTATTCAACCATGCATTTTCAAGTTCAGTGAAGCGTGCTTTGGCAATTTCAGGATCTGGACCAGAATCAGCTTCTGAATCATCTTCAGTTTCAGCTTCTTCCTCTTCATCATCGTCCAGTTTTACATCTTTGGTCGATTTTTTCGAATCAGTCTTGTCTTCAGCGATCTCGACTTCTTCTTCGAGTACTTCAGGAATTTCTTCGTCTGATTCAGGATCTAAATAACCCGATAACAGGTCAGCAAGACGGCGTTCGCCCGCTTCATAATCTTTATATTCTTGGAGTACAACTTCTACCGCATTGGGCCAGTAAGCAATCGAGTGCAAAACATCACGAATACCTTCTTCGATGCGCTTTGCAATGCTAATTTCGCCTTCACGGGTTAAAAGCTCAACGGTACCCATTTCACGCATATACATACGCACAGGGTCAGTTGTACGACCTGGCTCATTTTCTACAGAGGCCAATACGGCTGCAGCTTCTTCTTCTGCAACTTCATCGGCAGCTTCTGTAGTATCTTCGAACATCGTATCATCAGATTCAGGCGCGCGATCATGTACAGGAATACCCACGTCATTCAGCATCTGAATGATATCTTCAATCTGCTCGCTTTCTGTGATGGAGTCCGGCAGATGATCGTTAACCTCAGCGAAGGTTAAGTAACCTTGTTCTTTGCCTCGGCTAATCAGAGCCGCTACTTGTGAAGTAGGGGAAGTCATATCGCTCATCTTTTGCTTACTCTTCGTTGAATCTGTGACAGGAAAAACCGTACAACTTATGCACGATTTAAGCTCATTAAATTTAGTGAATAGCCTACGTATTTCATCAGAGTATTCAGCGTTCAAGCTGTCTGATAAAATATTTAAAATGAAATTCAGTAATTTAAGATGGGGATGAATTTGTTATTTTCAAGTCCAACCCCGGCATCTGTGTATTTGACCAAAAAATGTGTAGTCAAAAAACATAAGGACGCAGGGTGGATTATATCATGTCACACAATGTCCTTAAAAAAAAGCCCTATTTACAACTTTAAAATACGAAAATTTAAATAAAACTTGACTTGTGGTTTTAGGCAAGATAAATAGCGCTAAAACCATTTACATTTTTCACTATGAGGAAGTTTTAGTGTCTTCTACAGATTTTGAACTAGATGATAGCTTCGGTGAGGATGATGTTAATTTCGATGAAGCTTCCAGCAAGCTGAGCGCTAAAGAGTCGTTGGAAAAACGTCGTCTGATTGATGATTTACTTTCACAACGTCGCTTGGAACGCGAACTCAAAGATTTTGACTATGACTTCGACGATGATGACGATTTTGATGACGAAGATTAACGAATTCGGATTTAGCATGGCCTGAATAAATGCTATGCTAAACCTTTCGGTTTTTTAAGTTTGGATGTTAGATGAGTGCTTTAGATTTAGACCTGTTGAGTGAATATCTAGATGGTGACCAAAATGAACATGGTCTAGATTTCGCAGCAACCCATGGTTTCTTATGTGCTATTGCAGTAGGCCCAAAATTCGACAAATGGTTAGACGAGCTTTTTGATAGCAATCAAAAGAAAGTGCCTGCAGAAATCATCACTCAGGTACAAGCATGGTTAGAGTCTATCCGTCAAAGCTTAGCCAATGAAGAAGGGATTACATTCCCATTTGAAATTGAAGAAGCAGACACCGAATCAAGCTTGGGTGACTGGAGTGTGGGCTTTGTCGATGCCATGTTCCTTAACGAAGAAGCTTGGTTTACTGAAGAATTTGAAGAGCAACTGGTAGATTTAACTCTGCCAATCATGGTCTTCAGCGGCATTGATGATGAAGATCCGCAAATGGAAACTTTCCGTCGCAATGGCCAGTTAATGGACGAACTTGCAGAAGAAATTCCAGACAACTTAAATGAATTGTATCTGATGTATCACACTCCAGAATAATTCATAAAAAAAGCACCGCACGGTGCTTTCTTTAGCTTTGGACTTTTATCAAAGCATCGAAGGGATTTTACTTTCTTTCAATACCGACCCGTTTGCTCAGACTGTAGCGGGCATAGCTATTATAGGCAATATGAAAGATCAAACCATGCACCGCAATCACAGCGGCCATCAGAAATGAATTCGGGCCCCTTCCGGTATAAGCCATGTTGTTGAAGATGGCTTCAGTCTGTGGATGCATCCAGATCACAACAAATATAAAAATAAACCCAAATGTAATCGCAATGATGGTAGAACCCCATACCAGTTTGCTTTTCTCTTCCTTGCTGGGTAAATGTTGTTCTCTCTTCACAAAGTATCGGGCACTGAGAAAGGCTGACGCGATCAGGGCCGGGATCAGGATAATCGCGCCCAGATTGAATACATAAATGAGTACGCCCACGAATAGAACCAAGCTAAGATAAACGGTAGCAAAATATTTAAGATAGTGCGACATCGTTTTAGCCTCCTTCATGCTGAGGTCTATTCAGGATGGACGATTTTTACGCTGCTGTCTACGGTAGATAACCCAGGCAATAATGACTATAACAATCGCAATAATCACATAACTGACTTTACTGAAAATTTGCTGCATCAACTCTTGGTTTTCACCAAAGTAAAATCCGACACAGGCCAAAAACGTGGTCCAGATGATGGTTCCGAGTGTGCTATAGAACATGAATTTCCAGAAGGGCATACGGCTCATGCCGGCAGGAATGCTGATCAGTGAGCGGACGGCAGGAACCATACGGCCAAAAAACACAATCCGATGTCCATAATGTTCAAACCAGCTCAGTGATTTTTTCACATCATTGGATTTGATAAACAGATATTTGCCATAACGGTCGACAAACTTGAAAATGGAATCGTGATTGAATTTATAACCCACCCAGTACAGCAAGGCTGCTGCTAGTAATGAGCCAATGCAACCGGCCATGATCACCCCGACCAGTATTAACTCACCCTGAGAGGCCGAATAGCCCGCAGAAGGCATAATGATTTCGGAAGGGATGGGTGGGAAGACATTATCCAGAAACATGAGCAGGGCAATACCCCAGTAGCCCAGTTGTTCCATGACGGAAATAATCCATTCAGTTAAATTCATAAGATGGTCAAAATAAAAAATACTGCCTGTATCCTAAGCAGTATTTTTTATGCGGTAAAGTCTTGGAATATAAATGAGCAGGCAGAATCAGCTATGTGTCAGCGTATAAATATAGACTTTGCGTAAGCCATAGGCCAAACAGACAGGTAAAACACTCAGCAGCATAAAATGAATGACACTGGTATTAAGATGATAACCAATAAACAGCGCTAAAATCGCGCCAATCACAGTTCCCAAGATGACCACAAACACATGTGACTGGCTCTCAAGCTCGTCATTAACCTGATGAAGTCGTTGTTGTTTTATATTCTCTTTGGGTTGAAACTGAACCAGATTATCTGGATCTCGAGCAAGTGAACTGGTCATGTTATATTCCTTTTCATTTTAAAATTTAAGTTAATAATGAAAGACTTGGCTTAAGATAGACTTTTCAATAGACTAGCAATCTTGCTTGGAAAAAAATAAGGTTCTTGGTAATGAATTGGTGAGAGTTTTATTACTGTTGTAATTTTTATGTAAATAAAAAACCCTCCGAAGAGGGTTTTTATATATTTTCTTACAAAGCGGCTAGCTTAGAGACGTTTACGTTTTGCTGCCAGAATTTGGGACTGACGCATACGGAAACCGTCTTTTTGTTTCTCTGTGGTCTTGTCAATGCAGTACACGCAAGAGACACCATGTTCATAACTTGGCAGCGCCACTTCTTCAGGAAGCAAAGGCCAGCCACAGGCATGGCATTTGGTGTTTTGACCTTCTTCGACACCGTGTGTTACTGCTGTACGGCCATCAAATACGAAGCATTCGCCTTCCCACATACTTTCTTCAGCCGGAGTTTCTTCCAGGTATTTTAAAATACCGCCTTTCAGGTGATACACCTCTGTAAAACCTTCTTGCAGAAGCAGAGAGGTTGATTTTTCACAGCGAATACCACCGGTACAGAACATGGCAATTTTCTTGTCTTTGTGCTGTTCCAGATTATTTTTCACATATTCAGGGAATTCACGGAAGCTTTCAGTTTTCGGGTCAATCGCGCCTTTGAACGTTCCTGCTTTGTATTCGTAATCGTTACGGGTATCAACCAGAATCACGTCATCACGCGCAATCAGTTCATTCCATTCCTGAGGATCAAGATAGTGACCGACCAGATCACGTGGTTTCACTTCTACCCCTAAAGTCACGATTTCTTTTTTTAATTTAATTTTCATTTTACGAAATGGCTTGTCAGAGCTGTCTGACTCTTTATATTCCATCTCAACAAAGCCTTCATTGAGAAGGAACTGGTGAATTTGATCAATCGATGCACGGTCACCTGCAACCGTACCGTTAATCCCTTCACCCGCTACAATGAGTGTTCCACAAAGGTTGATTGTTTTTACCAAGTCTAAAAGACGTTGTTGAAGATCGGCAGGATCTTGAACTTCTTTGAATTGATAAAGTGCGGCAACAACCCAACCTGAGGTCGCTTGCTGTTCTACAGGTGCAAGCTGTTCTACAGTAGCGTTCATGGAATACTCCAACGTAGCATGATAATTTAAAGGCGCATATTTTAGCGTGATTCGAGTGAATAAGCGAGTAAAACACTTGCCTTTTAACAGGCTTCAATTCATGGGGGAGAGCGTGTATAGTCATGCCCGACCCGGAATTTTGTAAAGTTTTATGCAGTGATGCAGGTACTGGAAGTTGTAGTATCTTTGGAGTGTGTTTTGAGTTCAGATCGTCGTATTGCGTCTTTAACCCCGTGTGCTGGGCGTTGCTCGACCGTATTTGGTGATGCGGTATGTCGTGGTTGCCGCCGTTTCAATCATGAGGTGATTCACTGGAACACTTATGGCGCTGATCAACATCATGCCGTATGGCGGCGTCTGGATGCACAGCTGGATCAGATTTTAGTGCCGTTGTTGCCACATGCAGATATCGTCAAGGTTCAAGCCTTTGTGCTGTCAAAACGGGTACGTTTACGTGACGATGCCTCCAAAGGACGTAAGCTGTATCATGCTTTAAAGCTCTGTGAAAAAAATCGGCATTTTACCGATGATAGTGGTTTGGGGATTCATTATAAGCAGGTACGTCCACTCTGGGATGAGTTTGAGCGCCGGATTCTGACTTTGGCCACTGCCAGTTATGATCTGGCTTTTCTGCGGGCGGATGGCATTAGTCAGCATCTGATTCATCTGCAGGAAGAGGAATAAGTCCTCTTTTTTTATGCAGAAAAATAACAACAGCTGAGGGAAAAGCATGAATATCAGTGAGTATCTGTTCCTTAAAATGTAGTCAAACATAGTCAAGGACTAATTCGCACTCTGTTAATGTCTTGTTGCCAAACGTGTAACTAGAGCCTGAGTCGGTCAGTTCCGACTTATAGCGATCAGTCCGTTCTTGC
>NZ_VPEC01000030.1:0-33152 GCF_013417355.1 Acinetobacter sp. YH12255 | reverse complement strand
AAAACTGTAAAGCGTATATTGCAAGAACGGACTGATCGCTATAAGTCGGAACTGACCGACTCAGGCTCTAGTTACACGTTTGGCAACAAGACATTAACAGAGTGCGAATTAGTCCTTGACTATGTTTGACTACATTTTAAGGAACAGCGAATAAGATGAGCAGGATTTACAGCGTATTGGCTGGCATGGTGGTGCTTTGCAGCGTGACTTTAAGCGGGTGCAGCAAAGATACTGCTGCAGCATAACAGGAAGTTCCCTTTGTCATGGTGGCGACACCCACCACTTCACAGCATGAATTAAAAAGTTATGCCGGTGATGTGCAGGCACGCCAGCAAACGGCGCTGGCATTTCGGGTCGCTGGGCAGGTGACCCAGCGCTTCGCTGATGTGGGTGACCAGGTCAAAGCCGGGCAAGTCCTGGCAACTCTGGATGTCAAAGATGCCCAGCTGCAGCTGAATGCAGCACGTGCCCAGCTGGAAAGCGCGCAGTCTGCTACTAAGATTGCTCAGGATGAATTACAACGTTTCAAGCAGTTATTGCCATCCAATGCCGTGAGCCGCTCACAATATGACGCGATCGAAAACCAGTACAAGACCGCCCTATCAAATCTGAAACAGGCACAATCCAACTACGATACCGCTAAAAACCAGACTGCTTATAACCAGCTGATTGCCACCAGAAACGGCGTGATCACTGCACGCAATATAGAAACAGGACAGGTGGTGGCTGCCGGGCAGGCGGCGTATGAACTGGCGATTGCCGGTGAGCGTGAAGTGGTAATTGGCGTACCGGAACAGGCTATTTCGGAGATCAAGGTTGGACAGGCAGCTACAGTGACATTATGGTCCAAACCTGAAGAGAAATTTGCCGCTTTTGTCCGCGAGATTTCACCAGCAGCGGACCAGTCGCGTACCTTTCGGGTTAAAGTTTCCTTACGTGAAGGCAATGGTCAGATCCAGCTGGGGCAAAGTGCCCGGGTATTTTTTCAGCACAGCCGCGACAATATGCTCAGTGTGCCGCTATCCAGTGTCTCGGCAACGGATCAGCAGGCTTATGTGATGGTGGTCCAGCCGGATCATACCTTGCGTAAAGTTCCGGTTCAGCTCGGTGCCTATGGCCGGGACAGTGTTCCTGTACTCAGTGGCCTCAAGCCGGAAGATTATGTAGTGATTGGCGGCGTACATCTGCTGCGTAACCAGCAAAAAATCAATCCGATTGATCGTGAAAACCGTCGTGTGACCATTCAGGCAGGGAGTTAAGCATGAACTTTAACCTGTCGGAATGGGCCTTAAAAAATAAAGGTCTGGTGCTGTATTTTATGATCCTGCTGGGTCTGATCGGCATCGTCTCTTATTCCCAACTGTCACAAAGTGAAGATCCGCCTTTTACTTTTAAAGTCATGGTGATCCAGACCTATTGGCCGGGTGCCAGTGCCAAAGAAGTATCCCTACAGGTCACTGACCGGATTGAAAAGGAACTGATGACCACGGGACAGTATGACCGCATCATGGCCTATTCACGTCCGGGTGAATCCATGGTGACTTTTGTTGCCAAGGATTCTCTGGCTTCGAAAGATGTCGCGGATGTCTGGTATAACGTGCGCAAGAAAGTGGGCGATATCCGGCATGAATTGCCACAAGGAGTACAAGGGCCGTTCTTTAATGATGAATTCGGCGATACCTTTGGCAATATTTATGTGCTCAAGGGTAAAGATTTTGACTATGCGACCCTCAAGGAATACGCCGACCGCTTACAGCTGCAACTGCAACGGGTCAAAGATGTCGCCAAAGTTGAACTGATTGGCCTGCAAGACCAGAAAATCTGGATTGAGATTTCCAATACCAAGGCCATTCAGCTGGGCGTTCCAGTTATGGCGATTCAGCAAGCCTTGCAACAGCAAAATGCCACCATCCAGTCCGGTTTTTTTGAAACCGGTTCAGACCGGATTCAGGTGCGGGTCAGTGGTGCATTAAACAGTGTGGAAGAATTAAGACAGATGCCGCTGCTGGTCAATGGCAAAACTATTCAGTTGGGAGATGTCGCATCTATCGTGGCTTTAGTGATCCGGCACAGCCTCGAATGCGCTTTATGGGTGAAAACGGCATTGGTATTGCTGTGTCCATGCGCAAGGGTGGGGACATCATTGCCTTGGGTAAAAATTTGGAACAGGAATTCGCCCGCCTGCAAAAAGCCCTGCCACTCGGCATGGAGCTGCAAAAAGTCTCCGACCAGCCGGTGGCAGTCAAACGCAGTATTAACGAATTTATGAAAGTGCTGGCAGAAGCGGTGATTATCGTATTACTGGTCAGTTTTTTCTCGCTCGGTTTCCGGACCGGTCTGGTGGTGGCATTTTCGATTCCGCTGGTGCTGGCCATGACTTTCGCCGGTATGCAGCTGTTTGATGTCGGACTGCATAAAATTTCCTTGGGGGTTCTGATTCTGGCCCTCGGTCTTTTGGTCGATGATGCCATTATCGCGATTGAAATGATGGCGATTAAAATGGAGCAGGGTTATAGCCGTTTGCAGGCAGCCGGACATGCCTGGCGCACCACCGCTTTTCCCATGCTGACCGGGACCCTGATTACTGCTGCCGGTTTCCTGCCGATTGCCACAGCGGCCTCGAGTACCGGTGAATATACCCGTTCGATTTTCCAGGTGGTAACCATCGCATTGCTGGTGTCCTGGATTGCCGCGGTACTGTTTGTCCCATACTTAGGCGATAAACTTTTACCGGATTTCAACAAAGATTTAATTCAAAAAGCACCGTGGTATCAGCGGCTTTGGGCACGTCTGTGCAAACAGCCAGAACCTCAGCCGATTGTGCATCATGCCAGCGAACATTATGATCCTTATCAAACCCGGTTTTATCAGGGTTTTCGTCGTTGGGTCGATGCCTGTGTGACCTATCGTAAAACTGTCATTGCTGCCACGGTCGGGATTTTTATCCTGTCCATTTTAATGTTTAAGCTGGTGCCGCAGCAGTTTTTTCCACCTTCAAATCGAGCTGAAATTCTGGTGGATCTCAAACTTGAAGAAGGTGCATCACTGAAAGCCACTGAAGCTGCAGTAAAAAAAGTCGAAGCCTTTTTATCGAAACAAGAGGGTATTGATAACTATGTGGCTTATGTCGGGATGGGATCGCCGCGTTTCTATTTACCGCTCGATCAGCAGTTGCCGCAAACCAGTTTTGCCCAGTTTGTAGTGCTGGCATCCTCTTTAGAGGATCGAAATGAAATCCGTAAATCCTTAAGTGATCAGATTCGAAAGTTATTGCCGGAAGTGCGTACCCGGGTGTCCTTGCTGGAAAATGGCCCGCCTGTGGGCTATCCACTACAGTTCCGGGTATCGGGTGAAGACTTAAGATTAGTCCGTGAATGGGCGCAGAAAGTTGCAGCCACCGTGGGAGAAAATCCGAATACCACCAATGTGCATCTGGACTGGGGGGGAGCCGAGCAAAGTCATCAAATTGCAGATCGATCAGGATCGTGCCCGTCAGTTGGGGGTGAGTAGCAGTGAACTGGCCAATGTGCTGAACAGCTCGATTTTGGGGGCCGGTATTGATCAGTACCGTGAAAAACGTGAACTGATCGAAATCCGTTTACGTGGTGCTCAGGCTGAACGGGTGGAGGTAGCATCTTTAGCCAGTCTGGCTGTTCCGACCGCAACCGGTACATCGGTACCTTTGGCGCAGCTGGCCAAAATTGAATACAGCTTTGAAGAAGATCTGATCTGGCATCGGAATCGTTTACCGACCATTACCGTGCGTGCCGACATTCGCAGCAAGTTACAGCCCGCTACTGTGGTTAATGAACTCAAAGAGCCACTAGAAAAAATCCGGGCAGAGCTGCCGAATGGCTATCTGCTGCAAGTGGGCGGTACAGTTGAAGAATCGGCTCGCGGGCAGAACTCGGTTAATGCCGGCATGCCTTTATTCCTCGCAGTCGTCATGACCCTGCTGATGATTCAGCTCAAAAGCATCTCACGGGCCTTTATTGTGTTCCTGACCGCACCTTTGGGCATTATCGGAGTGGTGTTATTCCTGTTAATTTTCAATAAACCTTTCGGTTTTGTTGCGATGCTCGGGACGATTGCATTATCCGGAATGATCATGCGCAATTCGCTGATTTTGATCGATCAGATTGAGCAGGATATTCAGGCCGGAGAGTCGCAGTGGGATGCCATCATCAATGCCACAGTACGTCGTTGTCGTCCGATTGTATTAACCGCACTGGCTGCGGTTCTGGCGATGATTCCCTTGTCCCGTAGTATTTTCTTCGGGCCAATGGCGGTGGCGATTATGGGGGGCTTGATTGTGGCAACCCTGTTGACCCTGTTTTTCCTGCCTGCACTATATGCACAGTGGTTTAAAGTGAAAAAAGTTTAAATTCTGTTTAAAATTGTCATAATTTCAGGTGCGAAATTTTGAAATTTTCAATATAGTAGCACCTGAGATTTTTATAATTCAAAAAATAAAAAATTGCTGTTTTGGCCTTACTGCCAGGGCAGTAATGAGGTTGAACCAGACATGACTCCAGTGACATTAACCAAGATGCGACGTTCCGTAGCCGTGGCCTATGTCTTCATGTTTTTGGCCTTATTTACCGTATTTAGCGGGGTATTTGCTTACTGGTTCGCACGTAAAGTCACCCAGGTTGATTATGCTGAAGTCTGGTTACAGGCACAGGCACTGTGGATCATGCGTAATATCGTGATTTATACCATTTTGGCGCTCTTCGCTGCATTGTGGTTTATTCCATTGTTTTTCTTTGCCTGGGACAGCCACTTATGGGTCAAAGCCTGTGTGGTGACCGGGGTGATTTTCAGCTTTATTGCCTTTATTTTCCTGATCAATGCCTGGTTTAAAGGCTTCTATAAATTCTCTCAAAACAAAGCTGTGTTCTAAAACACATAACTTTTTTCATATTTCCCCTTGTAAAATCAGGTTTGAACCCAATTTTAGACCTCAGTTGAATATTAACAAAATTCCGTGAGGAGCATCGCCAGACATGGCTAAACGTGATTATTATGAGGTTTTAGGCGTCGCTAAAACCGCTAGTGATGATGAAATCAAAAAAGCCTACCGTAAGTTGGCGATGAAATATCATCCAGACCGTAACCCGGACAATGCTGAAGCTGAAGAGAAATTCAAAGAAGCTGCAGAAGCTTACGAAGTGCTCTCTGATGGTGAAAAGCGCAGCATGTATGACCGTATGGGCCATCAGGCCTTTGAAGGTGGTATGGGCGGTGGTGGCGGCTTCGGCGGTGGTTTCAGCGCAGAAGATATTTTCAGCCAGTTCGGTGATATTTTCGGTGGTGCTTTTGGTGGCGGCGGTGGTCGTGGCCAGCAACGTGCACGCCGTGGTTCCGACTTACGCTATGTGATGGAATTGACTCTGGAAGAAGCGGTCAAAGGTGTCAAGAAAACCATTACTTTTACTGCACCGGCACCGTGTGATGCTTGTGATGGTAAGGGCTCAAAAAATCCAAACGATGTCGAAACCTGCCGTACCTGTCATGGTGCCGGTCAAGTGCGTATGCAGCAAGGTTTCTTCTCGGTACAGCAAACCTGTAGTACCTGTCGCGGTCAGGGCAAGATCATCAAGAACCCATGTAATAAATGTCATGGTTCGGGTGTGTCGGATCGTCAGCAAACCCTGGAAGTTACTATTCCTGCGGGTGTGGACAATGGCGACCGCGTTCGCTTGACCGGTAAGGGTGAAGCGATCCGTGATGGTCAGTCAGGTGACTTGTACGTAGAAGTGGTGGTGCGTGAGCATGAAATCTTCCAGCGTGATGGCGCTGACCTGTATATGGATGTGCCGGTATCAATTGCTGATGCAGCTCTAGGTAAGGAGGTTCAGATTCCTACGCTGGATGGCCGTGTTAGCCTGAAAATTCCTGAAGGTACGCAAACGGGTAAACTGTTCCGCTTACGTGGTAAGGGTGTTAAACCGGTACGTACCAGCATGCAAGGTGATTTGCTGTGCCGTATTGTGGTGGAAACTCCAGTGAATTTAACTGCACGTCAACGTGAATTGTTGAAAGAACTGCAAGAAACCATGGATGGTGAAGACAGCAAATCATCACCAAAGAAAAAATCATTCTTTGATCGCTTGTTTGATTAATTGAGTGAAAGTAAAAAAGGACGCTGAGGCGTCCTTTTTTATTATATAGATAAGATACTCTAGATTAGAAGATGCTATTTATTAGTTGATAGGTATCGCTTAAACATAAAAACCGCCTAAAAAGCGGTTTCTGTTCTTATATTTGACTATCTAAGCAAGAATAAACAGTAAAAAAAGCACTTAATAAGTGCTTTTTTTTATCGTTCAAATTTAATTTTAAGTTATTTTCCAAATTGGAAAAATCTTTAGAAAAATAGGATTCAGGTTGTTAAAAATAAATGATTTAATTGCAAAATCTAAAAATGGTACTGAAATTATTGTTTCGTTAATTCCTCTCAATAAAATGCAAAATACACGTCAGGGTTTAAAAAGAATTGAAGTGGGTAAAAGAGTTCTTCTTTCATCTGGATTGGAGGTAGATTTAAACTTAGATGGCCGTACATTCTATACTTCTCTAAATCAATTATTTAAGCTAAATCATAAAGTTATTTAAAGATAAAATTAAGAAACATCAAATTTTTAGTGGAGATTTTGCCAGTCTATATGACAGTCAAGTTGATCTACATCGTATAGCTTTGATGGAAGTGATTGCCTAACTTCTTAAGCTTGATTAAAATATTTACATTCCATAAGTTGTTTTATGTGGATATGTACCAAGTTATTGAATTATATTATTTTATATAAATATTCATTTTGACCATATAGACATGCTTTTCTATGGACAAAAAATTTGATTTTGTCCAAATCACTTTTTGGCTTGACCATGCTTTTGAAAAATTTTATTGATGAATACGACATTGTATAACAACAGCACAAACCAAGACCTGTTGATAAGTGAGGCGTTACACTATACAATAAAAGTCATTCTGACAGAGTGATTTGCATGATTAAGTCGTTTCGGCATAAAGGATTGAAAAAGTTTTTTGAAACAGGTTCAACCGCAGGCATACAGCCAGCACATGCCAAAAAACTACGCCGTCAATTGTTGGTATTAGATACCTCTACATCACCCTCTGATATGGATGTTCTGGGCTGGAGCTTACACCCACTAACAGGTAAAAACCCTAAAAACCAAGATGTCGAGAAGCATTATTCTGTATCAGTGAATGGAAACTGGCGTTTAACATTTAAGTTTGAAAATGAAGATGCCATTTTAGTTGATTATCAGGATTATCATTAAGAGAGGTGTGCTATGTCACAAATGTTTAACCCCCCACATCCAGCGGAAATTTTGCGAGAAGATATTTTACCATCACTGGCTTTAACCGTAACCGAAGCGGCTAAACAGCTTGGCGTATCCCGTGCGGCATTATCGCGTGTACTCAATGAGAAAGCGGCTATATCACCTGAGATGGCGTTACGTATTGAAGCATGGTTGGGCATTGAACGTGGTGGTCGTGCTGATCTGTGGTTACAGATGCAAGCTAAGTATGATATGTGGCAGGCTCGGGAAAAAGTAAAGAATCGGCCATTGCAAGTGATTCATGCGCCTATTGTTCATGCAATGGCGTAAGCCAAAAAAGAATGCCGAGTTAATCTCGGCTTTTTTCTAACTAATTAATTATTATGTTTTGTAGCAGTTGCTACATAATACAGATAATTAACTACTCATTTTCTTCAAACATCATATGATTTTATTCTACCCAATGATGCCCATATGTTCTTACTTATGGATTGTTGATTTTATATGTACACTTATGAAGTACTTTTATTAATATCAGTGATTTGACTCTTTGAATATTTTCATTGATTTTTATGCAATGCATCTTAGTGTTATTCCGCAGTTTTGTTATAGTAAGAGCAATTTTGGATCAACATCAGGACTATGTTATGTCAGCTACACCACGCATTGGGATCTTGGGTGCAGGCGGTCGTATGGGGCGTATCCTTATTCAGGCTGTGTATGAAGCAGGTTATCAATTGGCGGCTGCGGTAGAACGCCCTGAAAGTACACTATTAGGCGCAGATGCTGGTGAACTTGCCGGAATTGGCGCAACAGGTGTTAAGGTCGTGGGTAGCCTTACCGATGTAGTCAAAGACTGTGATGTCGTGATTGATTTCACTGCGCCAGCAGCGACCGTCAATCATCTGAAAATCTGCCGTGAAGCAGGTGTTGCCATCGTAATTGGTACCACGGGTATGAATGACGAGCAAAAAGCCTATCTGGATCAATCTGCGACAGAAACTCCTGTAGTTTATGCAGCAAACTATTCAGTAGGTGTAAACGTGTCGATCAAACTGCTTGAACTGGCCTCTAAAGTTTTTGGCGATACGGTTGATATCGAAGTGATTGAAGCACATCACCGTCACAAAGTAGATGCACCGTCAGGTACAGCTTTGATGTGGGGTGAGGCGATTGCGGAAACTTTGGGTCGTGACTTAAAAGAAGATGCCGTATATTGCCGTGAAGGTCATACCGGTCCGCGTGAGCGTAAAAGTATTGGCTTCCAGACCATTCGCGGTGGCGATATTGTCGGTGAACATACTGCAATGTTTATTGCTGATGGGGAACGTGTGGAAATTACTCATAAAGCGACTAACCGGATGAACTTTGCTTCTGGTGCGGTACGTGCTGCAGCTTGGGTCGTAGGCCGTGAAGCGCGTAAATATGATATGAAAGACGTGCTTGGTTTTAACGATATTCAGGTTTAAAACCGAGTTAAAATCATTTATAGAAAAGTATAAAACTAAAATAAGACGAATAAAAAATGCAAAAAATGATTTTCCTGCTCTGTGCAGTGGCGCTTGGCGCCATTGCGCAGGCAAAGCCTGTTGGGACGCCTAAACTCAGTATTCATAAAAATAATATCAAGGTCTGGACCTACCAGAGTGAACAAAACCCGGTCTTTCTCTATAAAGCTGAAACCACCTATACCGCGCCCATTGAAAATGCCGTGTCCCTGATTCTGAATGTCGAGCATGCAGTACAGTGGGTTCCCTATATGGGTAGCATCAAGGTCCTGTCCCGCGATGATAAAAAAGGCGACTTTACCCTGTATATGGTGCTGGATTTTCCATTTCCCTTAAAAGACCGTGACCTGATTGTACAGGGCAAGATGATCAAGGAAGCCAATGGCCAGATCACCATCAAGAATAAAGCCATCCAGAGTGCCTATCCTTTAAACCCGGATTATGTGCGTTTAACCGATTATCAGGGCGACTGGACTTTTCAGAAGCTGGCTAATAATAAGGCCAAGGTCTCTACCTATGGTTATGCCAATCCGGAAGGTTCCATTCCTTTGACCTTCGTAAATATGTTCGTGCAACAGCAGCCTTATCAGATGCTGCAGAAAATGAAGACTGAGCTGACCAAGCCTTCACTTATTGCGGTGTTGCCTGAAGCCCTACAATAAAAAAGACCTAATCGCTGGGTCTTTCTAACAGATGGAAACAGACTGAATTTAAGCTGAAAAATCTGCTTTAAGTACAATCCGGTAACGGGCTTTGCCAGAATGTAGATGTTCAATCGCTTGGTTCAGCTGTGACATCGGGAAAACTTCAATTTGTGGGGCAATATTTTTACGTGCAGCAAATTGGAGTAACTGACGTAATGCCGCCGGTGAACCTGTCGGTGAACCGGTGACTGATTTAGCTCCGCCAATCAGCATGCCAGCTGGAATCTGCATCGGCTCAAGTGGTAAGCCCAACATATGCACAGTACCGTTCGGTGCCAAAGTTGCCAGATAAGCCTGCCAGTTCAAGGTGACATTGACGGTACTCAGTAATAAATCAAACTTGCCACGCTGGGCTTTTAATGCAGCGACATCACGACTGTTCACTACATGGTCAGCGCCCATGGCTTTCAGCTCATCGGTTTTATCCAGATTTGAAGTGAAAGCGGTAATCTCGCAGCCCCAAGCTTTGAGCAATTTAATTGCGATATGACCTAAACCACCAATTCCGATTACACCAACATGATGAATGGCCTGAATCTGATGTTTGAGAATCGGATCGAATACGGTAATTCCGCCACAGAGCAGGGGACCAGCACTTTCAGGATCAAGATCTTCAGGTAGGGGAATGACCCATTGCCATCCGGCACGCACTTTGTCGGCAAAACCACCGGCATGTCCGATAATGGTAGCCACCTGACCGCCAGTACACAGCACCTGCTGACCTGAAATGCAGGGATCGCAATATTGGCAGCTTTCCGCTGTCCAGCCGATTCCCACTCGTTGACCAACTTTCAGGCCTTTGGCTTCTGCACCAAGATGGGTAATGGTACCAATAATCTCATGTCCTGCTACAACCGGATACACTGAAGAACCCCAGTCATTATTGATCACTGAAATATCGGAATGACAGAGACCGCAGTATTCTACTTTGACTTCGACCTGATGCGGTTGCAGTTCTCCGGCATCAAACTGATAAGGTTCAAGTTCCGCACTTGCAGACATGGCTGCATAAGCTTGAATAATATTATTCGACATGATTTCGACTCTTATTTAAATGGGAGGATATTGTTTTAAAGTCACAATGATTTTCATGGTCATCGACCATACCAACGGCCTGCATAAAGGCATAGCAAATGGTGGGTCCGACAAATTTAAAACCGGCCTGTTTAAGGGCTTTAGACATCTTCTGGCTCTCAATGGTTTGAGCGGGTGCTTGCCGATAATCCACAACATCATTATTCAGTCGCGGTTGCTGGGCAAAAGACCAGAGCCAATCCACCGGATTGATGCCTTGCTGTTTTAGTTTCAGCCAGGCTTGGGCATTTTCCCGAATGGTATTGAGTTTGCCATGATGCCGTATCAGGCTAGCATCTTCGAGTTTCAGTTGGAGTTGTTGATCTGTAAGTGAGGCGATAGATTCAATCGAATATTGAAAAAAATGTTCACGATAAGCTTCACGTTTTCTGAGGACGGTAATCCAGGCCAGACCAGCCTGCTGTCCTTCCAGACATAGCATTTCAAACAGGCGATTTTCATCCAACAGTGCCTGTCCCCATTCCTGATCATGGTAGGCGATATACAATGGATCATCGGAGCACCAGCCACAGCGTTGCACAGTCATGTGATGCCCCTTGTTTTTATACTTTTATAATTTAAAAACAGTCCATTGATCTTGCTGGTTATCCCAGTAAGACAATTCAGCTTGATCCAGATCGCTAAATTGAATCCACATATCTTTACCGGCCTTGTCAGCATAACCGGTACTGATCAGAAGCGCATCCTCGGTAATTTCCATCACCCAGCCCTGGTAAGTTTGACCATTCAATACAATTTTTTGTTGATTGCCTGATTCAGCAAATTCCACCAGACGATTGATCAACGCTTCTGACATGTAAATATCCTAAAATTAACGAAAATAGGGATAAGGGTTGACCACACCGCGGCCCTTGCCCTGTAAATAGATTCCATAATGCAGATGAGGAGCAGTATGCCGGGCATTGCCGCTATTGCCGACATAACCGATCAGCTGGCCTTTTTTGACATAGTCGCCTACTTTTAAGCCACGTTTATGGCCATCCAGATGCGCATAATAATGCCAGGAGCCGCCTGGACCCAGAATCCACACTACTTTACCACCCAAATTGTTATTACGTAAATCCGCAATCAGGCCCTCAGTCGCGCTAAAAACTTTGGTTCCACGTGGAGCCATGATATCAATGCCCTCATGCAAACGTCCGTGACTGCGCGAAGCACCCCAGGTATCCTGTAATTCACGTGCTTGTACACGTGCCACCGGGATGGGCAGTGAAGAAGGCATTCGCTTATTTTGCAGTTTTTGTACCAGTAGCGGATTTAACTGTGCAGAAGAAGGTTGTTTCGGCGTACTGCTACAGGCGGTCAGTAATATGGCAATCAAAGCCACCCAGGTCAAAGCAAGGTATTGGCGCACGTTATTCATCCTTAAATATTGGCAATGCTCATTCTGAGCTGATCGATATGATGCTTTGTCCAGACTATGTCATAGGTTAACGGCAGAGATCAATTTTTTCATTGCTGTCGGCAGACCGCAATCAATGGCTGTCTCTGGACGCATCCAGTTGCCTTGCAGTTCAATTGCCAGATGTTCCTGCTGATCCTGATCCACTGCGAAAACGATTGCTTCAAGCTGCCAGGTGAAGTGGGTGAAACTGTGGCTGATCTGGACTTTTTTGAGGATATTTTTCAGGCCAAGCTGCTGACATTGCTGTTCGAATTCATGGGCATTTTCAATAATCGGCAAGCACCAGAGTCCGCCCCACAGGCCACTGTTCGGTCGTTGTTGCCAGAGCCATTCTTCACCGGACTGAATCAGCAAGACCTGTGCTGAGCGCACTGGCACCGGTTTTTTGGCTTTCTTGAATGGTAATTCATTTTCCAGACCTTGCTGATGCGCTTTGCAATGTTGCTGCATCGGACAGTATAGGCACAGTGGTTTTTTCGGGGTACAGACTGTAGCACCGAGATCCATAATCGCCTGGGTATAGTCATGATTACGTTCGACCGGACATAATTCTTCGGCCAGTTGCCATAAGGCACGTTCATGGATAGGTTTGGACAGATCATCTTCAATCGCGAAGAAACGCGACAAGACCCGTTTGACATTGCCATCCATGATCACGCCGTATTGGCGTAAACCCAGTGACATTAAGGCCCCAGCGGTGGAACGGCCAATGCCGGGCAAAGCCATCCATTGTTCCAGAGTTTGGGGAAACTGCTGCTGTGCTGTCACCATGCCGGCAGCTTTGTGCAGGTTACGGGCACGGGCATAATAGCCCAGTCCTGCCCAGTACGGTGCGACCTCATCCCAAGAGGCTTGACCCAAGTCCTGAACGGTCGGAAAACGCTGGATAAAGCGTTCATAATATTGCAGCACAGTTTTGACTTGGGTTTGTTGCAACATGATTTCAGAGACCCAGACTTTGTAGGGATCATCTGTCACCTGCCAGGGCAAGTCATGACGACCATGCACATCAAACCATTCTAACAGGGCATCTGAAAATACAAACATGGATAAATAGTAACCGAATAAGCAGCAGCCATTATAGCGGAATCGGCAGGCCTGAAATGTGAAAAGTAGATAAAAACTGCGGAGTAGTGTGTATGGATATCGGCTTAATAACACAAACAATAAATGCTCCGAAGAGCATTTATTTTAAAACAGCAAAGATTTAGTCGCTAATCCCCCAGCGTTCATCCAGCTTCAATACTTTGTCTTTATAGCGCGGAATAATATGAATATGCAGATGTTCGACCTTTTCCTGAAATACCTCACCATCAATAAAACCGACATGGAAACCGGCGGGCTGGTAGCGTAAATTGAGCTCATTACGTGCCTGTTCGAGCAAAGACATCAGGCTTTTACGTTCTTTGTCCGTCACTTCAAAAAATGAAGCCACATGCCGGAGTGGAATCACTACACAGTGACCTTCGGATAATGAATTCGGTTCAGGCAGCACCACACCATAATCATTTTTGGCAATGACATCATATTCGTCATAGTTACAGTAAGGGCAGTTGGTTTCAGCCATAGTCAGCATTCTCCTCTGGTAGGATTTATCTTCTTTTCTTCAATAATTCTTTAAAGTGCTCAACTTGATTTCAAGTCGAGCACTTATATCTATTTAAGCCAAATGACGTTCCAATAAGGCATACATCGCCGCCAAGCTTTTTTGTTCCGCTTCAGCATTGTAACCAAGATCCACGCCATTGGCTTTGGCCCGTTCGTCGGCGAGCGGGTTGCTAAAGCCATGTTTGGCATCTTCAAAGACAATCACCTCATGCTCGACGTTGGCCGCATGCATTTCTTCACGGAAACTGGCGACATCATCTAAGGTGACCATGCTGTCTAGCTCACCGTGCAAGACTAGAATTTCGGCCTGAACCTGACCTTCTTGAGCCGGTGCTTTGGCAGCAAGTGTCCCGTGGAAGGTGGTCACTGCTTTTAAAGGGGCATTGGCACGCGCCAGATCCAGCACCACTTTACCGCCGTAACAAAAACCGATGGCAGCAAGTTTCTCTGCATTGACTTCATCCTGTGCTGCCAAGGTATTTAAAGCTGCTGTCGCACGATCAACGATGGTGTCCGGATCTTCAAAGGTCTGCATCATCCACTGGTAGGCCTGATCAGAATGGGTGGTCACTTTTTTGTCACCATACATGTCAATCGCCAAGGCCGCATAGCCATGTTCTGCAAGTTCGCGAGCGCGCTGTTCGGTATATTCATTACGACCCCACCATTCTGGTGCGACCAGCACACCTGCAAGGGGTGCATCTGTTTCTGGAGCGGCAAAATAGCCAATCAATACGCTACCATCCGGCGCAGTATAATGAATTTCACGGGTCTTGATTGCTGCCATGCTGACGTCCTCTATTCTTGTTGAACCGTTTAATTAACATATAACATAGCAAAACTGATCTGAATGTGACATGAAAACATTCGATTAATTATGCTTCATCCATATAAAAAAGAGAGGCCGCTATCGCGCCTCTCTGATTGAGTATTTAAAAAAACAGTATTGATTACTTCATAATTTCCAGTAATTCCACATCAAAAATTAAGGTACTGTTTGGCTCAATCACATCACCTGAACCAATTTGTCCATAGGCCAGTTCTGCAGGAATGAAGAAGCGGTATTTGGCACCTTCTTTCATCAGTTGCAGGCCTTCAGTCCAACCGGTAATCACTTGGGTGGTACGGAAGACCACAGGCTGATTGCGGGCAATTGAACTATCAAAAACCGTACCATCAATCAAACGGCCTTCATAATGTACGCGGACATTGCTATCGGCTTTTGGCGATTTGCCTTTGCCTTGCTGAAGAATCTGATATTGCAGGCCAGATTTAGTCGTTTTTATCCCTGCTTTTTTGGCATTTTCTGTCAGAAAAGCCTGACCGATTTTGGTATTTTCTTCAGCTTTTTGTTTTAATTCAATCAGCTCTTTGGCTTCACTTTGACGTTTAAACTGAGTCAGCACTCGAGCCATGTCTTCTTCAGTTAAAGTGGATTGTTTTCCGGCAGCTGCCGCTTTTAAACCGGCACTGAAAGCATCCAGATCAATCCCTTGCAAAGAGTCGGCATTACTTTTTCCCATCAGATAACCAAAGCTATAACCGACCTGTTCAGCTTCCGGGCTTTTATTGGTCACATCTTTGGCAAGCAGATTGCCAGAACTTAGCAGTAAAACCATCAAGCTTATTTGTATTTTCATATTTATTCTCAAAATAAAGGAGAGCGCATTGCTCTCCTTATTTATAGATTATTTGACTTCAATGAGTTCCACATCAAAAATCAAAGTACTGTGTGGAGGAATCGTCCCTGGCACGCCTTGTTCACCATAACCAAGTTGAGATGGGATATACAGGGTCGCTTTACCGCCTTCTTTCATCAGTTGCAGCCCTTCAGTCCAACCTGGAATGACTTGATTGAGTGGAAACTCAATCGGCTCGCCACGTTCAACCGAACTGTCAAATACAGTACCATCCACCAGTTTGCCGGTGTAATGGACTTTCACGATTGAAGAAGCAGCTGGCTGTTTGCCCGTGCCTTCTTTAGTCACTAGGTATTGCAAACCGGAAGCTGTGGTTTTTACACCCGCTTTTTTGGCATTTTCTGTCAGGAAACTGTCACTCGATGCTTGTGCCTGTTTAGTGCTATCGAGTTGCTTTTGCTGCATTTCTTTCTGGAACTGTTCGTAAGCTGCCTGTAATTCTTCTTCAGTATACGCCGGTTCAGTACGCGCATGTCCTTCACGTACGCCTGTCACGAAGCTGTTAATATCAAGTTCAGGTGGGGTTTGATGAGCCACTTCATAACCGAGAGCATAGCTGATTTTAGAAACAGCAGAGGCATCTTTAGATGCTTTAGTCGTTTGAGCAGCTGGGTTTTGAGTTGCATAGTAAACAGGTACTAGCGCGGCACCGCCTAGAAGAACAGCGACAGCAATCGGTAAGGCCTTGCTCATGTATTATTCCAATCTAATGTTATCGTTGAGGTTCATTCCATCTTAGCAGAAAATTTTGAGAAATCTTGTAGAGTACGTGGATTTTTAGCAAGCAAATGCACCTGCGGTGTTTAAAAAATAAAGGATAAAAAACCAGCCAATGCTGGTTTTTTAATTTTTCAGAATTTAATCATTGTTAGAGATTATCTAGGAACAATGATTGTCACAACTAAAAATGTCTTTTGCAAAGAACTTAGTAGGAAAATAAGCCTTTTTCTAAAGGAAATTCAATTCCAATCGATGCACCGCCATCATTGCCATGTAGGTCTGAATCACTGATCCAGCCATTTAATTTTAGTGGAATATCGGGACGTAGATAATGGGTCCAGCTCACATCAATAGCTTTTAATTCATCTTGCGCTGGAAAAGCTAAATTAGTAGTTCGGTTAGATTCATTCAACTTGGTAAACAGTACTCGAGCATTAACACGATTCATGCGATCGAAACGAATATCACCGCCTACTGAAATCATTTGGCCATCACCACCCAATGCATGTGCTAACGGGTAACCATGCTGATAGAAACCGTCCTTATAAGTACTATGGTTATAGGAAACACCTTGTGCCTTGCCATTGGTACGGGTATCAGCCCATTCGCTATACAGCTGGTAGGGCATATTCTGGTAGCTGGATGAATAATCCACCCCGGCCAGATACATTTTTTTCGCGGGTAGGCCGCCGGCTTCATCTTCACCGACATATTGCGCATAGATACCCAGCGGCATCTGTATTAAAGGTTGCAGGTTTAAACGGGCATCAAAACCGGCAATCTGGTTAGATGGATCCGGTTCACCTGTGCCGCCATTGTCTTTGTTGCCGACAAATGCATCCCAGAGTGAGCTTAAGCTTTCCGGACGTCCTTCACCCCCCCACTGAATAGCACGTGAAGCACCGAGTTCCAGATAGGTGAGCGGCTGAGCAGTGACGCGTAGTCCAATCAACTTGGCATCTGGGACTGCATTATAATGGTCCAGCTGACCGGCAAAGGCCTGATATTGCCATGGCCCAATCCAGGACAGCCATTTGCTGCTAAAAGCAGTCTGTTCTGCCCGCTGTGCAGTAATACCATAGACTGGGCGGCTGGCATCGCCACGAATCAGACTCCCCTCATGACCTGGTCCCCAATAGGTCGGAATCTGGCCGGCAATCAGCCATTGATTCCAGAGTTTCCCGGCAATATAAGAGCCTTCAACATTCACATCCTGATCATGATCAATCTGTGGGTCTTTTTCAGCATTGAGCCGTAATCGGGCATCCCATTGGCTACCGCCAGCATTCAGTTCCAGACCAGCCTGATATTGTGATTTTTCCTGATCACCAAAGGCTTGAGGCAGATACTTATGATCAGTTTCTGCAAACAGCGCAGCTTTCAGAAGCTGATTATCTGTATTTAAATGGGTGAGGACTGCATCCACTACTTTTTGCTGGACAGGAGTGCTGATTTTCGCCTGAGACAGGGCGCGCTGAATTTCATCACCACTCATGGGCCAGGTGGAGGTGCTGATCTGAATCACCCCTTGCTGATTCAGCCAATTCAGGTCGGTACGCAGGTTCTGGTCATTCAGGACAATCCCTTGGGCAGAGGTCAGGGATGAGCTGAGGGCAAGGGTTGCAAGCAATATTTTTGATAGACGCATTTTTGATTCTCAGGAGTTTTTTGCTCTCCACACCATAGGCGGACGAGTTTATTTTTTCAATGCAAACTGTTGAGTAGAGTTGTAATCTGGAAAGATTAAAAATCCCGCCGTAGCGAGATTTTTTAAAGCAATTGGTCCCTGCAAAATTAGTCATTATCCTTATTGGCTTTATATGCATAAGCATAGTTATAACCATAACCATAGCCGCCCGCTTCACGTTGAATATCGTTCAAAATAAAGCCTGTTACTTTCACGCCAGCTTGTTCAAAGCGGTTGACAGTCAGTTCAAGCTCTTTCATTTGCGTCTTGGCATAACGTGCCACTACCAAATTCACACCTGCATATTGTGAAATAATAATCCCATCGGTAACCGCAAGAATTGGCGGGGTATCAATCAGAATATGGTCAAACTGGCCCGACAAGTGCGTGAGCATGTCTGCAAATTTTTGTGTACTTAACAACTCTGACGGATTGGCAGGGCTTTTACCACGACTGATGACGCTTAAATTTTCAACTTCCGTACTACGCACAATATTGCCTAACTCTTGCTGACCATTCAGGTATTCGGTTAAGCCTGGCTTAGGGTCGTAATTAAAGTATTTATGCACATAACCACGACGTAAATCGGCGTCAATCAGTAATACACGTTTATCACTTTGCGCCAAAATGGTGGCTAGGTTGGTTGAAATAAACGATTTACCCAACTCTGGTGCAGGGCCAGAAATCATAATGATATTGTTTTTGGCACTGTTTAAGGCAAAGTGAATAGCGGTACGCATGCTACGTAGGCTTTCAATGGCAATATCATCACTATTTTTAACCGCAAGAATAGGAAGATTCTTTTTCTTTTTCAGAATTTTAATATGGCTTTCTTGCACAGGTGAATGTGGCACAGTGGCATAAACAGGTAAATCCAATTCATTTTCAATTTGATTCGAGTCTTTAATACCTGAACGTAACATATTACGCAGTAAGGCCAACAATGTACCCAGAAAACCACCCAAGAAAACAGACAAAATCAGAATTTGTAATTTTTTCGGTGCAATTGAAGCAATCGGCTCTACTGCAGTGTCTACAATACGCACGTTGCCAATTTCACCTGCTTTTACAATGCGCAGTTGTTGGTAAGAGTTGAGTAAGTTTGTATAGAGTTGTTGCTTAACTTCAACTTCACGGAACAGTTGTAAATACTGGCGTTGTAGTTCTGGTAAACGTTTGAGTGTGCCGTCTAACTCTGCAATGCGTTTGTTAATCGCACCCAGTTGCGCATTCATTTGCTGCATAGCTGGGTGTTCATTAGTGTATTTAGCTGAAGTTTCTGCGATTTGTTGTTCAAGAGACGCTTTTGTGGTTTCAAGGCTGATACTTTGAGAAATATAGAGATTTGATTCTTGTGTAACATCGACCGTATTATATTGTTGGCGGAAACGGTTAAATTCACGCTCAGCAACATCCAACTGTTGCTTAAGTTCAGGCAGTTGGTCTTCCAGAAATTTTAAAGTTTGTGCAGTTTCTGCGGTACGACGCTCAATATTTTGTTGGCTATATGCAGCTAAAGTTGCGTTTAGTATTTTAGTAATATGCTGCTTGTCTTGTCCTTTGTATGTTAACTGTAATATTCCAGTCCCTTTCCCTTTTTCTGAAACTTGATATTGAGAAAGTAAAGATGAAACTGCGGCAGGCAAACTCTGCTTACGCACTATATAGCTAGTGTTAAAGTTATCTTGACTAAAAATCGCGATTTTCCACACCCCAAATTCAGACTGTAATTGACTTGTTTGGTTTAAAGGCGCAGAAAAAACCACTTGTTTAGTCGCTGTATCACTTAGGCTGTATTTGCCTTGTTCAAACCTGAGAATTAAGTTTTTATCTTGAAAATATTGAGGGATATCGAACTGGCGAATATCAAAACTTTTTTGATTGTCTTTAAACAGCACCGATTGAGCTGAATACTCACTGTCATATTCATGTTTGGCCAGTAAGCGGTTCCAGAAATTGTCTTCTGTACCTGAAACCCGAATATTTAAATTCAGATGGTCAATCACATTACCCAACACCAAACGTGATTTTAAAATTTCAACTTCTGCTTGAGCTGGTGATGCTTGATCTATAGCTGTAGCTAGATTTGCTGATAGTACTGAGGAGGCACCTTTATTACTTTCAACTTGAATTAGCGCATCAACTTGATAGGTATCTGGTGTGGTTCTTAAATACAATAAAGCGCAGACTACACTGAGTAGAATGCATAGGATAATCAACTTCCATTGAGCGATTAAGGAAAAAAATAATTCCTTTAAATCAATGGTGTCTTCGGTGTTAGCGGTTTGGCTCATAGTTTAAATATCAAAAAAGTAGAATTTTAAAAAAAGCTAGAATATCAAGAAACTAGATATATTTTTTCCAGTCGGCAATGCAGGCCTGAATCAACGTGCAGGTCTCATCAAATACGGTCTGATCATGCTGATATGGGTCGGCAACGTTTTTACTTTGCCAATGCCCCAATCTAAAAGTTTTACCCTTAGCAAATGGCCAAGTTTGTTCTACATGCTTTTGCTGATTTTGACTCATGACCAAAATTAAATCGGCTTTTTTAATTAAATCTGAATTCAGTTTTTTTGCCACGTGAGGACTCATGTCAATGCCGTGACGTTGCATGCATAAACTGGCTTTGTCATCGGCTGCGTGGCCCACCAAGCCTGAAATGCCCGCAGATTCAATATGTAAGTGAGGATATTGCTGTTTTAAAAAGTATTCTGCCATCGGGCTACGGCAAATATTGCCAATACAGACCACCAAGATGTTATTAATTTTCATTAGTTCCCCAAGCGTTCAAAGCCATAAATAGCATTAGAAAAAGGAACAATTTGATTAATAATACGTTGCCAACGAACTAAACCTGTCGCATCGACATAGACAATATCATTACTGCGCATTTTAAACTGATTGGCTAGACCGAAGTCTCCTATACTGGTCAAGTCAAGATTATAAATTTCGGTCATTTGATTACTTGGTTGGTAACGTACTACATAAATTTTACTACGGCTGGCAGTGAAAGGGTTGATGCCTAAACTTTCACCCAAAACATCGCCTAAACTCATACCTTCTGAACGCATAGCTAAAGCGTGGTTTTTTCCAGCCTCACCCATTACATAAACTTTTTGATTTTCTCTGGCATTGACATAAATGGTATCGTTAGCCTGAATCAGAAGATTATGTAAAGAGTATCCTGCTCGCTCTAATTCAATACTATTCAGTGTATAGCTACGTCCTTGACGAATTAATGTGATTGAAGAATTGTCACCTTGTTGAGCATTAATTCCACCTGCCATACCTATGGCTTTATATATACTAATGGGTTGATCTGTAAGGTGATATACACCTCCATTTTCAATATTTCCTTGTACCGAGTAACGCTGCCCTTGGTAAGATGAAACTCTCACAATCACGTCTGGGGTTTTTAAATAATGTGCCAATTGACCGCGCAACTCACGATTCACTTGTGCTAAAGATTTCCCTGCGGCTTTATAACGCCCGATAATTGGAAACTGAATATAACCCTGTGAGTCAATCTGATAACCGTTATTAGGATCAGAATTACTCCCAGAAATTTCAGGATATGCCCATAAATAAATAGAAAGAATGTCGCCTGAACTTAAGGTGTATTGACGCTGTGGTGTATGAAATAAATGCGCATATTCATGTTTAATATTATGCACCGCAGGTTGTGAGGCATATATGCTGTCTTGAGTCAAAGGAATAACATTAACTTTTGTACCTAAGTCGGTAGTGAAAACACCTTGCTGCGGTAAGTCATAAGTTTGTAAGCCAGAGGTGACTGCGCACCCGCTTGCTGTCACTAGAAAAGACAGTAGAATTATAGATTTAAATTGTCTCACACGTATTCCCGTTCTTGATTTTTCTAAAATCATAAAAAAATAGTTTACCGAAGTTATTTTAAGGGTATATAACAAATTGTAAGTAGATTGAGAGAGTATACGCAAGCAGGGTTGGAAAATTGAGGCAAAAAGTATCTAAATTGTGAGATATAGCGAAATTAAAGAAAGAGTATTTGCAAAAAACTGACACAAAAGGAAGGATTTTAGATTTTTTGGCTAAAAATCATAACAGAATATACATATAACTCTGTTATGATTTGGGCGGTTTAGTTTCTTTCCTATTTATTTAAATATTGGAATTTTTTACTTTACAATTTTTTATGGTAATCGTAAGAAGTAAAAGTCTACTATGAAAATTTTAATTACTGGCGGTGCAGGATTTATTGGTTCAGCTGTCATCCGTCATATTGTTCAAAATACCAGCAACCACGTTCTTAATATCGATAAGCTCACTTATGCAGGTAACTTAGAATCATTGAAGGAAATTGAGCAGCATCCGAACTATCAGTTTGAACAAGTTGATATTTGTGATACAGAACGAATCACAGCAGTAATAGCAGCTTTTCAGCCAGATTCAATTATGCACTTGGCTGCAGAGTCACATGTAGACCGCTCAATTGATGGTCCTGCAGCATTTATTCAAACTAATATTGTGGGAACTTATACTTTATTAGAAGCTGCGCGAAAGTACTGGATGAGCCTTCAACTAGAAGCACAACAAAACTTTCGTTTCCATCATATTTCGACTGATGAAGTCTATGGTGATTTAGAAGGAACAACCAAGCTTTTTACTGAAACAACGTCATATGCGCCAAGTTCTCCTTATTCTGCATCTAAAGCTAGTTCAGATCACTTGGTACGTGCTTGGTATAGAACTTATGGTCTACCTGTAATTGTAACAAACTGCTCTAACAATTACGGTCCATATCACTTTCCTGAAAAGTTAATTCCCTTGGTGATTCTAAATGCGCTGGATGCTAAACCTTTACCTGTATATGGTAACGGTCAGCAAATTCGTGATTGGCTATTTGTAGAAGATCATGCTCGTGCATTATATAAAGTGGTGACCGAGGGCGTGGTGGGGGAAACTTACAATATTGGTGGGCACAATGAAAAGCAGAATATTGAAGTAGTTACAACTATTTGTAATATTCTAGATGAATTAAAACCACAAGCATGCGGTCAATCTTATAAATCATTGATTACTTTTGTGAAAGACCGTCCTGGACACGATTTACGTTATGCGATTGATGCTACAAAAATTAAAAATGAATTAGACTGGACACCGGCAGAGACATTTGAAACCGGAATCCGTAAAACGGTAGAGTGGTATTTAAATAATTTAGACTGGTGTCGTCGTGTACAAGATGGCAGTTACCAACGTGAAAGATTAGGTGTAAGTTTATAATGTCAAATACAACAAAAGGTATTATTTTAGCAGGCGGTTCAGGCACACGTTTATATCCAATTACCAAAGGTGTATCGAAACAATTATTACCTATTTATGATAAACCAATGGTGTATTACCCACTTTCTGTGCTTATGCTTGCGGGTATTCGTGAAGTATTAATTATTAGTACTCCTGAAGATATCGATGGCTTTAAGCGTTTGTTGGGTGATGGCTCTCAATTTGGGATTCAGCTTGAATATGCAGTGCAACCTAGTCCAGATGGTTTGGCACAAGCCTTTATTATTGGTGAAAGCTTTATTGGTGATAGTAATGTTTGTCTGGTACTGGGCGATAATATTTTCTATGGTCAAGGTTTTAGTTCTAGGCTAAGCCAAGCTGCGGTTCGTCAAAAAGGTGCAACTGTATTTGGTTATCAGGTAAAAGATCCAGAGCGTTTTGGTGTAGTTGAGTTCGATGGGCAAAAACGTGCCGTGTCATTAGAAGAAAAACCGAAACATCCAAAATCACACTTTGCGGTTACAGGTTTGTATTTTTATGACAATGATGTGGTTCAAATTGCCAAACAGGTGAAGCCTTCTGAGCGGGGTGAGTTAGAAATTACAACAGTGAACCAGATATATTTAGAACGTGGTGACTTAAATGTAGAGTTGCTTGGGCGTGGTTTTGCCTGGCTGGATACAGGAACACATTCAAGTTTACTAGAGGCAGCTCAATTTGTAGAGACTGTTGAGAAGCGTCAAGGCTATAAAGTGGCATGTTTAGAAGAAATTGCTTTGAATAACGGTTGGCTCAGTAAAGAGCAAGTTTTCGACATTGGTCAGAGCATGAGTAAAAATGATTATGGTCAGTATTTGATTTCATTGGTGAATGAGATATGAGTCAAGAGCCAATTTATGTAACACAACCTGTTTTGCCTGAGCTTGAGGAGTTTATTCCTTATTTAGAGCAGATTTGGAATAATAAAATTTTAACCAACTGTGGGCCTTTGCATCAGCAGTTGGAAAAAGAGCTTTGTGAATATCTTGGTGTTGATTATATTTCATTATTTAATAATGGAACAATTGCACTTGTTACAGCGTTACAGTCTTTAAATTTAACTGAAGGTGAGGTAATCACAACGCCTTATACGTTTGTTGCTACTGCACATTCTATTATTTGGAATAAGCTCATACCTGTTTTTGTTGATATTGACCCCATAACTTCAAATATTGATCCTGAAAAAGTGGAGCAAGCCATAACTGAAAAAACAGTGGCGATTATGCCTGTGCATTGTTACGGCATTCCCTGCGATGTAGAGCGTTTAAAGCAAATAGCAGATCAAAGTAACTTGAAGCTTATTTATGATGCAGCACATGCTTTTGGTATTAATTATAAAGGACAAAGCCTTTTAAATTATGGCGATTTAAGTGTTATTAGTTTTCATGCGACAAAAGTTTTTAATACTTTTGAAGGTGGGGCAATAGTCTGTCATTCGGCAGAGATGAAGCAACATATTGATCAGTTGAAAAATTTTGGAATTCAAAATGAAACGACAGTTAATGAAGTTGCGTTGAATGGAAAGTTAAGTGAAATTCATGCTGCACTGGGCTTGTTGCAGCTACAAAACATTGATCAGAATTTAGCGTTACGTAATGAACTAGATAAGACTTATCGTGAATTATTGTATGGTGTGGAAGGTATTCGCTGTTTAGAGCGTTCAGGAATAGAAAAAGATAATTTAGCATATTTTCCAATAGTGATCGATGAACTTTATCCTTTAAGTCGAGATGATTTATTTGAAAAACTCAAGGTTAACAATGTTTTTGCACGTAGATATTTCTATCCAATAATGACTGAATTTGCAATCTACAAAAAATATTCAGCCTTTACACCTAATGCAAGATGGTTGTCGGATCGGGTTTTATGTTTACCTTTATATCCAACATTATCTATAGAGCAATGTGAGTGTATTGTAGATATTATTAAGGATGTCTGATGAAGAAAATTATCATTGTTGGTGCAGGTGGTTTTGGAAAACATGTAGCTTGGATTGCAAAGAGATGTGGACGTGAAGTAAGGGGGTTCTTGGATGATACTCCTGAAAAACAGAATACTTTCGTACTTGATATTCCTGTGATTGATAAAATTGTGAACTGCAATAAATATAAGTCAGATGAATTTATTATTGCGCTCGGTAATTCTAGGGATAGAAAGAAAATTATAGATAAATATTTTACTAATGGGGAATATAATTTTACTAGTATTGTCGATCCTTCAGCAATTATTGGTGAAAATGTCGAAATTTCAAAAGGCTGTGTTATATGTGCTGGCAGCATTTTGACGGTAGATGTTAAGGTTGGCGAGCATACAATAATTAATTTAAATAGCACAATAGCTCATGATGTTAGTATTGGTGACTTTGTGACAGTAGCTCCAAATGCATCAATTTCGGGTAATGTTCAAATATTTAGTTTTGTGGAGATTGGTACGAATTCAAGTATAAGGGAAAAATGCATAATTGGTAAAAGTTCTATTATTGGGATGGGAGCCGTCATTACTAAGAATATCAATATGAATGAGGTTATGGTTGGGAATCCAGCATATTTATTAAAAATGGTATAAAATTCTGGATGATTAATATTAATAAATGGTTTCACTATAGTGAAACCATACGACATACATTTAATTACTTTCTTAATGAGCTAATAAGGTGTTTGATCTTATATGGTATTAATTTTTTTATTAAAGAATAAATTAAACTAATTTTTGAAGCTTTTGAGAATACAAGATTTGTATATTTTTTTAAAAAAATTCTTTCACTTTCAATTAGGCTTATTCTTTTATAGTATCTGTATATCCAAAAATAGGTATTAATCTTGTCATCAAGTTTTTCATCTTGAGATAGAGATGACCATATGCCTCCTTGGTGTATTCTATAAGCTGAAGGTTGAATGTCAGTATGAAAATGACTTCCACCAAATGAGCCTAAAATAGAAATGAGAAAATCATCACTATTTTTCACCATTTTTCTTTCAGGTATGTTAGGAATATCTACGTTTCTTAGCATCCAATTCATGGTTAGTAGCCATGCATTACCATGCATCAGTTCTTTACCTGAGAAATCTCTTTTAAATTTATTGGGTAATTTAGAGTTTTTAATTTTGTTATTATTCTCATCAACAATAAAAGCATCATGGCTACTTATTACGATATCTTGATTTGAATCCAAGTAAGAGACTTGTCGGGAAAGTTTATTCTCATCACACCAGTAATCATCTCCTTCACACACTGCGATATACTTTCCACAACATTTCTCCATAGCCATTATTAAAGGCTTGAAGCCTTTGGAATATAGATTTTCATTATGATAAATTGGTTTGATAAGCTTCGGATATTTTAGCTGATATTGGCGAATAATATTGGCAGTTTCATCTGTCGATGCATCATCTTGAATAATTATTTCAAAAGGAAACTCTGTTTCCTGAATTAAAAAGCCTCGTAAAGCACTTGTGATAAATTTTTCATGGTTATAAGTTGTGCAACATATACTAACAATTGGCTTACTTAGATCTCCCTTCCAAGAAGCCATAATTTCATCTTGTGTACGCAAAATCTTCATAACTTTTTACTCAAAAATTTATCTTTAATGATGTTGTAAGCCAAAGTGTAGGCTTTTAATTTAAGCAAGTGGGATCCAAATAGATATAGTACTCCACCACTTAATCCAAATAAAATTAGTATTATAACGGGATGATACTCAATATTTTGAATAGTATAAAAAATTATTCCACTGATTAGTATAGATAGTACTAGGGCTGGTAGAAAATCTTTTATTTGCTCTCTAATAGAGTAATTAATTAGTTTGGCTGAAAAATAACTATTAGGTATATATGAGAGTATAGAGCTAATTAATTGTCCAATTAAAATACCAATTACACCATAGCGATAGCTAATAAATAAGATTATAACCAATATACTTTTTTTAATAATTTCTAAATATAAAAATAGATCTGAACGTCCTTTTACTTTAAGAATATTTAAATTTATACTATGAAGCGGGTAAAGTAATCCAGCAAGACAAAGCAATTGGAAATAGGGAACCGCAGGCCACCACTTTTCAGGGAATAGAAGACTAAAAAGTGGTTGAGCTAAAGCGGCTAAGAGGGTCAGTGTGGGAAATAGTAGAAAAGTGGTAATAGAAATAACTTTACGATAGCCTGCTTTCAACCTTACATTGTCATCTTGAATACTTGCTAATGCAGGATATGTGACATTCTGAATGGCGCTTACTAATTGATTGAGTATAAGCTCTCTTATTTTTTCTGCGAAAAAGTATAATCCAGCAATAGAAGTTGAAAAAAGTTTTGCAATTACAATAATGTATAGGTTTCTAAAAACAGTATCTAAAAGACTTGATAGAAATAGTTTATAAGAGAAATTATACATACTACAGAATGAGGATAGGCTAAAACTTTTAGTTGGTCGCCATTCACTTATACACCATAATAAAATTACTGTAATAAGTGCTGAAATTAACATCTGAGCTACTAGTGCCCACACACCCACCCCCCAATATGCTAAGCCAATCGCCATACAAGCAGAAATTAGGGCAGCAGGCAAGCCGATCATTAGTTGAGCTTTAAAGTTCATTTGTCGATGGAAAATAGCGACTTGTGTAACCTCAAAAGAGTTAATTAATATTACTAATCCAAGTACTTGAATTAAATTAATTAATTGTGGTTCATTATAAAATATAGCTATATGGGGCGCGGAAAAATAAAGGAGTAAATAAGCTAAGGCTCCCAACATTAGGTTGGAGTAAAAGGCCGTATTGAGATCATCTTGAGTAACCTCTTTCAGACGAATCAAGGCTTGGCGAAAACCTGACTCCATTAAACTAGAAGCAATAGCAATGAAAACAGCTATCATTGCCATAAGACCATAGGCATTAGGCGTTAAAAAATAAGCTAACAACAAGGTTGTGACTAAGCCTATACCGCGACGTATTAGTTGTTCACTAAAGTTCCACAAAATGCCTATTGTGGTTTTTTGGGTTATATTCATAAGTTTAAATAAATTAGGTGTGCTCTATAGTTAAAGAATCAAAATTTTAACTTCTGAAACGGTTAATACTATTATATACTTAAGTTTTATCAATGGGTGAGTAATATGAGTTGTATAGCTGTGAAGTAAAATTTTTCATATATAATTTATAAATCTAAAAAATCAGGTATTAAGATTGATTGTTTTATTTATAAAATAAACCTGTTCTGAAAAAGTAAATTGTTTATTTTATAATTTTTAATTCAATTGTCATGTTAGGGTGCTTTACAGGAATACAGAGCTGGGTGGTAAAGAAGGTTAAAATGCTAAAATATAAGATTTGTGTGGTAGGCACGGGATATGTGGGTTTATCAAATGCAGTGCTTTTTGCACGACAACATAATGTTACGAGTCTTGATATTAATGAAAATCGCGTAAAAAAAATTAATGATTGTGTTTCTCCAATAGTAGATGAATATATTGAAAAAGCTTTTAGCGAAGGTAATTTAAATCTTAAAGCAACTTTGGATTCCTCTGCTGCATATGAAAATGCTGATTATATAATTATTGCAACACCAACAAATTATGACTCGGAAACTAATTCTTTTGATACATCTTCAATTGAAAGTGTCATTTCACAAATTTTACCAATTAACTCAACTGCTACCATTATTATTAAATCTACGATACCTGTAGGGTATACAGAGCAAATTAAAGCAAAATTTAAAACCGAACAGATCGTTTTTGCGCCAGAGTTTTTGCGTGAAGGAAAAGCACTTTATGACAATTTGTATCCATCTCGAATTATTGTGGGTGAGAAGTCGGAACGAGGTGAGGCAATTGCTCAGCTCTATTTGAATGCTACTATTAATCGAGATGCTCCAACACTCTGTATGAATGCAACAGAAGCTGAAGCTGTTAAGTTATTTTCTAATACCTACCTGGCTATGCGTGTCGCTTATTTTAATGAGTTAGATACTTATTGTGCAAAACAACAATTGAATAGCTTGGATATTATACAAGGTGTAAGTTTAGACCCTCGTATTGGTCAGCATTATAACAATCCATCATTTGGGTATGGTGGTTATTGCTTACCAAAAGATACCAAGCAGTTATTGGCTAACTATAAAGATGTGCCACAAAATTTAATCCAGGCAATTATTCATTCTAACAAGACTCGTAAACAATTTATAGTAAAAGAGATTTTGAAAAAACGTCCAAATGTTGTGGGTGTTTACCGTCTAACAATGAAAGCTGGTTCTGATAATTTTAGAGATTCGGCTATTCAAGATATTATTCGTGAGTTAGAGGAGTACAATGTTCAAATCCAAATTTATGAACCTACTTTAAAACTGGAAAAATTTGAGCACTACACTCTACAGAATGATTTAAACGAGTTTTTATCTAGTTCGAATGTGATTCTTGCTAATAGAGTAAGTGAAGAATTAGAGCAAGTCTCAAGTAAAGTTTATACGCGTGATTTATTTGGTGAAAATTAATTTTGAAGTAACTATTATGAAAAATATTTTATATATATCTTATAGCGATGACCTAAATAATGATTATTCGGGCGTTACTAAAAAGATTAAAGCACAATCTAAGGCTATGGAGGCTTTAGGGAATAGGGTTTATATAGCAGGTGTTAACGGAGATAAATATAGTATTTTGAATGAGGAAGGCGGTATTCTTATCAAAGATAAATCATTCTTTCAGAAAAGAAGACTTATTTTTTCATTTATGTTAAAGCAAATAATTGAAAAAAAGATTGATATAGTCTATCTAAGGATGATGCTTTCTGGTCCTAGTCTGATAGTCTTTTTAAGAGAGCTAAAAAAGATAAATGTTAAAATTATAATGGAGGTGCCTACATATCCATATGATCATGAAGCTCATGGAGTACGCGCAAAAGTAATATTATTATTAGATAGAATTTATAGAAAAAAATATTCAGGCTTAGTTGATCGTATTGTAACCTTTTCAGATGATTTGTTTATATTTAATATATCATGTATTAATGTTTCTAATGCTGTAGATGAAAGCTTGATTCTTAAAAAAACTGAAGCTAAAGAGGGATCTGTTATTAAATTTATTTCAGTTTCTTCACTTTATAATTGGCATGGCGTGGATCGTTTTATTAAGTCAATTGAAAACTATTACATAAAAGGAGGATGTTTGCCTATAGAGTTTAATATAGTTGGTCCGAATAATGATATTTCTTTGAATTTAGAAAAAATAGTACAAAGTTCGAATGTTTTAAAAGATAGAGTATTTTTTTTGGGATATAAGAATAGTCTTGAGTTGGCAGAAATTTACAAAGCAATGCATATTGGTGTAGGTAGTTTAGCCAGACATAGGAGTAAAGTATTTAAAATTAATACTTTAAAAAATAAAGAATATGGTGCGTATGGTTTACCTATTATTTATTCAGAAAGTGATAAGGACTTTGATAACCAAAGTTTTGTTTATAGAGTTAATCCTGATGAGACTTTAATAGATATTGATAGTATTTTATTTTGGTATAGCAATCGCCAATGGGATGATGACGAAATTCTTAATTTTACAAAAAAATTTACTTGGAAAGAGCAGATGAATAAGGTTTTAAGCTTAATATAAGCTTATAGGATGTGTATATACTGTGAAAAAAATTTGTTTCCTTATTGGCAATTTAAACAACTCTGGCGGTACTGAAAGAGTAACGACACTTATTGCCAATGCCTTAGCTCAAAAAAACTTCCAAGTATCTATTTTAAGTCTTACTAATGGAGGACAGCCTTTTTTTGAGTTAGAACCTGATATTAAGACATATTCGCTTTATCCTGAAAAAATTTCATTCAAAAAAAACTTTTTTGGCGCTGTATGGCGCATTCGAAAGTTTGTTACACAGTATCAGATTGATACTTTGGTCGTCGTGGATAGTATTTCTTGTGTTTTTACTGTACCTGCATTATTTGGATTGAGAGTTAAACATATTTGTTGGGAGCATTTTAACTTTAAAAATAATAATGGAGTGAAGTTTCGAGACTATGGAAGAAAACTAGCTGCGAAATATTGTGACTATGTGGTGACTTTGACTCAACGGGATAAAGAGTTGTGGGAAAAAGGATTAAAGAAAATTAATGCTAAAATAGTAGCTATTGCCAATCCTGTATCCTATGAAGATATAGAGAATATCCCTAGCTTAGAATATAAAACAGTTTTGGCTGTCGGACGACTAACACATGTGAAAGGGTATGATCTTCTTATTACTGCTTGGTCTAAAATTGCTCGGCAAATGTCTGATTGGAAAGTAATTATTGTAGGGTCAGGGGAAGATGAGATAATGCTAAAACAAATGGCAAAAGACTTTGCGGTAGAAGATTCAATAGTATTTGCAGGACAGCAAAGTAATATGGATCAGTTTTATAGAAAAGCTTCTTTTTTTTGTATGAGCTCTCGTTTTGAAGGTTTACCAATGGTGTTGTTAGAAGCACAAAGTTATGGTCTCCCTATTGTTGCTTTTGATTGTGATACTGGGCCTGCAGAAATTGTCCAGCATAATATAAATGGCCTTCTAGTAGAGTCAGGAAATATAAATGGACTGACTAATTCGTTATTAGAGTTAATAAACTTATCTAATATTCAGTATGAAAAAATGTCATCCAATGCTGTTGAAAATAGTTATAAATATTCTGTTGAATTAATAACAGAAAAATGGTTACGTGTTATTTGAGTTTGAGTTTGAGTTTGAGTTTGAGTTTGAGTTTGAGTTTGAGTTTGAGTTGCTATATATGAATATCTTATATGTTATTACAGGATTAGGGCAAGGTGGAGCGGAAAGAGTAGTATGTGATCTAGCAGATTCTATGCATGAGAAGGGACATAGCGTTAAAATTGTTTACTTGATAGGAGATGTTTTAACTAAGCCTGTAAATTCAGAAATTGAATTAATAAAGGTAGAGTTAAATAATTTAATGACATTGCCTGCAGCATACTCTAATTTAAAAAATATTATAAAAGATATCCAACCTGATGTAGTGCATGCACATATGGTACATGCCAATATACTTACACGCTTAGTACGCTTGTCTACTCCTATAAAGAAATTAATATGTACTGCACATAATAGTAATGAAGGCTCATTTTTGAGAATGGCTTTATATAGATTAACTCATAATTTAGCTGATTTAACGACTAATGTAAGTGATATAGCTGTGTCTTCTTTTGAGAAGAAAAAAGCAGTTCCTAAAAATACTATGAGAACTATTTATAATGGAGTTAATTTCAAAAGATTTAACTACTCTCCTACAGCTAAATATGAATTATTTAATGAATTAAACTTAGCAAAAGAAACCAAAATAATTTTAGCAGTAGGACGTTTTAATCAGCAGAAAAATTACCCTAATCTTTTGAATGCAATAAAATTACTTAGGAATGAATATCAGGAACCATTTGTATTACTAATTGCAGGTGATGGTGAGCTAAGGTTAGCTATTGAGAAATTAATAAATAAATTAAATTTAAATAAATTTATTTATTTATTAGGAAGAAGATCTGATATACCTAAATTAATGAGTTCTTGTGACGTATTTGTTTTATCTTCAGATTATGAAGGATTACCTACGGTATTGATAGAGGCCTTAGCTTGTCAAGCCCATGCTGTTTCAACTGACGTAAGTGGAGCTGCTGAAATTCTAAAAAATAATGGAGTAATTGTACCAATTAATAATTCTGAAAAACTGTTTAAAGCTATTCAAGTCTTATTAAATAAAAATGATAAGAATAAATTAGGTTTTAATTATGTTTATGAGACTTTTAATTTAGATATTATTTGTGAAAAATGGTTGGATATATATTGTGAAAAATAATAGATATTTTTTTAATAAAATTTCAAATCTGACTATTTTGCTCTTTATATTTTGTATGATTTTTTTAAAAATATTGATATATTTTTTGATTAATAATGAATTTATAGAATTTTCATTCGGAGGGGGAAGTGATGCAAATTATTATCATGCGTATGCGGCTTTGTTGCACAAACCTATCTGTAAAGGCTTTTTCAGCGATATAATTTTCAAATGAAGAAGCCTACACACAAAATCTACCGCACAACCAATTGGCCCGCATATAACCGAGCACTCATGAGTCGCG